>JBEBHT010000417.1:0-3685 GCA_040081135.1 Lacibacter sp.
CCATATTTGTTAGAGATGGAGGATAAGAAATTGTATACTTCTTCATTATCAGTAACTGCTTTTACGAGGTCCTGTTTACCTTCTGTTTTGGCTACAATTAGGTGATCGCAATGCACAGTAGAAGGAACCGCTACTGTTTTGCGGCCGGTGGTATCAAACTGCAGCAATGCCATCTGTGCTGTTGCATCCTGCATCGCTACACGGTCGGGGGCAAAATCAACATAAGCTTTTCCTCTTTCAAAGTCCGCCACTTCCATGTCTTTCCAAAGGTGAGCATATAATATTTTCTCTGCTAAGGTCAGGGGGCGGCCAAGTGTTTTACGGGCTGCGTCCACTTTGGCAGGCATTTCGCTGTACAATTTTTTAATGAGGTCGAGATCGAATACCATAGTTATTATTTTGAAGAGTTGTCAATTTAATGATGTGTTGGCCGAAAACAGCAACTCAGGTGATGAAAGCGGGCCTTGGTTTTGTTTCTAAATCGGCATCTTTTCAAATCAGCACATCAAAAAGTGCTGCGAATTTACCGAAATATGATCAACTTTTTAAACCATCTCTATGAAAGAATTGTTGATTGATCTATCTTTAACCTGTAAAAATAAAAGCAAATGAACCGTCTGCGCAGAATGATCGAGTGGAATGTTTTTGGCGTATGCACCTGGATAGGCGAAAAAATGGGCATTGGAACCAGTACAATCCGAAAGTACTTTATTTATATCTCTTTTCTTACAATGGGATCCCCTCTCATTATCTACTTTTTTGTTGCATTCTGGATGAATATCCGTCAAACGATCTGGATCGGAAAAAGAAACCCGGTGCGCTATTAGCAGGTCATTGCTTATTACTTTGCGTTTCCGTACATTGAGCGAACAAATTCAATATGTTTTCTTTTGAATACATACATTCCAGTTACAGCCGGATGATGGAAGATCTGGCAGCAAGACTAAACGTCAGGCCAAAGGATAACTGGTTGTTTTTTCCCGAAGATATTGCCAGCGGATATTACAGGTTTTTGCAGTTGCCGAACGGGCTGGATGTAAATATCATTAACTTCCGGATGAATAAAGACTGGCTCATTCACCGAAAAAGTGATGAGGAAGAATATTACACCTTACGTTTTGATGAGCTGACTGTTGAGAAAGAAATATCCATCGGTATTGATAAAGATGTAGTTGAAAGGAAAAAAGAAACTGTCGCCGTTGCCTATCTCACCAGTTCTTTGTTCGACTGGTATTATCATGGAACAAAGGGAACTTTCTTCAAAGGAATTAATATTCTAATTCCTAAAGAATGGCTGGGTAAGCTGATGGGTATTGAATTGTTTGATGATATTCTGCCGGCCTATCTCGCCTTGAAGAGCAGAAGCTTCAACATGGAGCCTCTTGATAAAGTGTATTATGAATTGATGAATGAAGTAATGCAGGAAGATCACGATTCTCCGCTTCCTAACCTCTATATTCATAACAGGGTACAATTATTGATGGAACGTTTCTTTACCCGGATCCACTCAAGGGTTTCGCTGGCAGATGTGCAGAGCAATATTAAGCATGATGATATTTACACTGTGCTGAAAATTGAGAAACTGCTGACAGGCAATTTTTCTGACAAACCCCGTTCAATTGAAGAACTGTCAAGAAAGGCAACCATGAGTTCTACTAAGCTGAAAAAAATATTCAAGTCAGTATTCGGGCTTCCTATTTATGAATATTACCAGCAAAAAAGAATGCAAAGAGCAGGAGAGTTGCTGGCAACTGGAAAGTACTCATTAAAACAGGTAGCCGAAAAAATCGGGTACAGTAATATTAATAATTTTTCGACTGCATTTAAAAAACATATGAAGCAGGATCCATCAACATTCAGTAATACAGGGTAAATGATTTTTAAATAATTCATTGTGATTGAAATTGAACTGATATCGCACAGTTATAAAGAGTATGTAAAAAACGTTGCTGCTACGCTGCATACAGAAGTAAAAGATGACCTCCTGGTTTTTCCTACATCTTTTGCCGACGGATATATGCAGGTGTTTGAGCTGCCCAATGGCCTCGAAGCGTTGGTTGCAGATATGGTATTTCACAGCGATGCCTTATATAAGCGAAAAAAATCAGCCGACTATTTCTGTAACCTCACATTTAATGAAGTAGAGGTCAGTGGATCGATCAGGTTTTTCAAAGACGGAACAGAAATGGAAGACAAAGGTGATTACCGTGCCGGTGTTGCATTATCATCCAGTCTTCATGATACAAGTTTTATTGTAAAGGCCGATACAAAGGCCAAGACCATCAATTTTATTTTAACCGAGGAATGGTTAAAAACTAACCTGAGTTTTTTTGACGGGCCAAATACATTTGAAGCATCCACCCTGTATAAAAATACATTAACTCATCCCGAACCCTTCGATGCTCAAAACAGAATTCTATTTGATGAGATATTCCGTACTGACAGAAATCATCCACTGCATAAAATGATTATTAAGAACCGCATCATGTTTTTGCTGGAGCATTTTCTTTCGAAAATGTACCGCAACATCAGGAAGCCAGGCGATGCTGTTGTTAAAAAAATGAAGGATGCGGATCTGGGTAAATTGATGGAAATAGAATCTATCCTGGTAAAAGATTTCAGTCAGCCCCCGCCAACAATTGTAAACCTGGCTGCAAGAACAGGCATGAGTGTATCAAAATTAAAAACAGCGTTTAAGAAAGTGTATAATACCGGCATCTACGAATATTACCAAAAGAACCGAATGCAAAAAGCCCGTTCATTATTACTTACCGGACAATACACAGTAAAAGAAGTTGGACTACAGTTGGGTTATACCAATCTCAGTAACTTTTCACTGGCCTTTAAAAAAGAGTTTGGAATTCTGCCAAGCCATGTTTAATTGTCTTTTGCAGTTACAATGTTCAGCTTTTTTAGTTTTAAAAGAATGCAACCGATTCAGAATTGTTTGCATCTTTGTGTAGATTCTTTGTGCAAGACCCGTTTTTAATTCCTTTACCTCTGAAGCGTTTAACCGTTTTGTTTTTCACCTTGTACAATCATTATTCAACGACCCTTTTATAACTCAGTTATAATAAACAAATCCGTCTGTACGCAATGTGTACGGTTGATTTTTGTTTATCCATACCCACAGTGCAGGCTCTTGAAAGAGGGCCTGTTTTTTATGCTGTTCAGATAGCTTTTCTGAGTTTTACCAGCTGTTCAAGCAGGCCTTTCAGTTTATCCAGTTGCAGCATATTGGCACCATCGCTCTTGGCAACAGCCGGGTTGGGATGTGTTTCAATAAACAAACCATCAACACCTGTTGCAATGGCGGCTTTGGCAATTGTGCCGATCAATTGAGGATTGCCTCCGGTAACGCCTGTTGTTTGGTTGGGCTGTTGCAGGGAATGGGTGCAGTCCATGATCACCGGCACATTCAATTCTTTCATCCAGGTAATATTTCTGTAATCAACTACCAGGTCCTGGTAGCCGAACGTATTTCCTCTTTCAGTAAGCATCACTTTTTGATTTCCGGCCTTCTGAATTTTCTCCACAGCAAATTTCATGGAAGGTCCGCTGAGGAATTGCCCTTTTTTCACATTCACAATTCTACCGGTTTCTGCAGCTGCCAGCAACAAATCGGTTTGCCTGCAAAGAAAAGCAGGGATCTGCAGTACATCAAGATAAGGTGCAGCCATGGCCG
>JBEBHT010000058.1:0-15356 GCA_040081135.1 Lacibacter sp.
CCGGTATCCTCAGTATCCTCACAGCTCCGGAAAATGTAACGGTGAATACGATTAATAAATACATTGAGATAAAGACAAGGCAGGCGATATAGGAAGGAGGTAGGATGCAGGAGATAAGACTCTTTGCGAATGTTGGCATCTCCACCAACGTGCAGTATAAGTGAATTAGGTAGTTATGGGAAACCTAATAACAGAAAGAATGACTTAATGTATTAGATAAGTATAAGGGTTTGATTATTCTTGTCCAAACCGATAGAACTGGTACTTTTTTATAAGTATGAGTCTATCAATGATTTTATAAAGACTGTCAATTACAGGTACGTCAACGTTGTCAATCGAAATGTTTTTGTTTGGAAGTTCTGATCCGCCAAGTTTTATTGAAGATATAAGGCCATCAAAAACAAGGCCTTGGGGATTATATTCTGTCTTTAAAGTGTCAAGTTGTAATGATTTTAAAGAGTGAAACAAACTGTTACTTTGTTCATCTGTTAGGTCTCTTGTATAAACAGTTTTGCGTTTACAATTCTCAAGGTCGCAGTTTGTATCAATCCGTATAGACTTATCATCAATTAAATAAATTATTGTCAAACCTGCTGCTCCAGCAAATTGTCGAATTTCGATTGAAACTTTATTTGGATTTGTATTACATTGAAAAATCAAAAAGCAAGGTATCGCCAGGACAAGTAATAGGGGTTGTCGCATTTATAATTATTTTACATACGTAAATCTATGTTATTTTGCTCATGTTGGCGTCCCCGCCAGCGTGTAGAAATAACAAAATGTTAGTTGGCGAGGACGCCAACAACAGCAACAAGAATTTCAACTGCTGGTTGGTGGGGACACCAACCAGTAAAACAAATAACAGTAAAAATAAGTGATAATTCCTAATGTTTTTTTTGTAATACTAATTGCCATTTTTACTGGATACTTAACCTTTTTAACTACTAAAGGCGGATTAACAGACAATAGATTTAAAGGAATAAACAAGAAACTTACAAAAAGAGGCAAAGCAGTTCTTGTTGTTCTTGTCATAATACTTTTATTATTAGCAGGTCAAGAGTTTAATAATCAAAGGTCAATTGAAAAAAGTGCACTTTTACTGAAGAACGAAATGTTATCTAGAGATTCAGTAATAACCGAAAGTGTAAGAAATGGTGTTGATTCAAACAGAAAAGCGTTATTTGATGATTTGTCCGAAGCATTTGCTAAAGAACAAATGATGCTAGATACATTAAACGATAAAATTGAAATTCTACGAGATTCTGTAAAAACAACAATTGTCAACCATTACTCTGGCGACGACCCGATTCTTATGATGGATAAAACTGCGATTTTGCCAAATGATTCTACTAAAAGAACTGGAGGTTATAAACTTTCATTTAAAAGTGTTGATGCAGGGTCTTCTGGGTTTGACGTAGTATGCTATATATTAACAGAGGATAAAAATGGTTATGATCTAAGTAAGTTCAATCTATTTCCGAAAGGATTAAAAATTCCTAAAAATTCTAGCTGGACTACGGGATATGGAACTAACGACATGCCTTCGCCTAAGACAATACATATTTATGTTAAAGGAACTTATCAAAATGCGGATGGAACAAAAAAATATAAAATTGACAACGTGTACGAATATAGTTCTATAGATAATAAAACATCTCTACTATTGAATAAAGCTAGAGAGAGAATTATAGCGATTATTAAAAGTGTACCAGATAAAAACCTTATACTTCGATAAAAGTAAAACACCATTCTTGCGCCAGGTTTCCGAACTTTATAGTTGCCGATACTTGCTTTATTGTGGGCTTTCTTCATCATCAAGCAATACATTCCCCATTCCCTACCTTTGCCCCACATGAAACCGGACATACAAACCATTTTTACAGAAGGCCAGGTGTTATTAGTAGATAAACCATTGGAGTGGACATCATTCGATGTGGTGGCCAAAGTGCGGAACACTATCAAAATAAAAAAAGTCGGTCATGCCGGTACGCTTGATCCATTGGCAACAGGTTTACTCATTCTCTGCACAGGAAAGCTTACCAAAAAGATCAATGAATACCAGGCCCGTGAAAAAGAATATACCGGAACATTTACATTGGGTGCTGTTACTCCAACTTATGATCTGGAAAGCGAACCGGAACAGTTTAAAGATTATTCATTTGTTACAGAAGAACTTCTTCATGAAACAACTAAACAATTCATTGGTGATATACAGCAGGTGCCGCCAACTCATTCAGCTATCAAGAAAAACGGACAGGCAGCATATGTAATGGCAAGAAAAGGAATTGATGTGGTGATGGAACCTAGACCCATCGTTATTAAAGAATTTGAGATTACTAATATTGCATTACCTGTTGTTCATTTTCGTGTTGTATGCGGAACAGGAACTTATATCAGGAGTCTTGCATTTGATTTCGGAAAAGCATTGGGCTGCGGTGCTTACCTCAGCAAACTCTGCCGTACAAGAATAGGAGAGTTTACACTTAATGAAGCAAGAAGCCTGGAGGAAACACTGGAATGGATTAAAGAAGTTACCCACCCCTTGCCCCTCCAAGGAGGGGATGCATCAGAAGGGATATCCAATACCTAAGGAGATATTGAAATTTTCGTAGCGCCAGTTACGATCTGCTTCGGTGCGGCCAAATAAATTTTTCAGGTTGGGTGTAGGAAAACGCCAGCCTGCATTCTGTTCAACAAATGGGAAGGCCGGATTTTTAACACGCAAACCAAAATCTACACGCAAAAGAAACAAGCCAACAAAATCAAGACGTAAACCTGTGCCTGCACTTACACTCATATCACGGTAAAAATGATTTAACTGAAATACGGCTGTATCATTTCCCATATTGCCTTTGTTTCGCATGTTCCAAACATTCCCTGCATCAACAAATAATGCACCACGCAGAATGAGTGAATTGGGCCAGATGGATAAAATATCATAACGGTATTCAGCATTTACTTCAAACAGGATATCACCTGTGCGGCTGAAGAACTGGTTTCTTCCGCTGCGTGGTTCCATAGGGCTTGCACCCGGACCGATACTCCGCAAAGGCCAAGCACGCATACTGTATGGGCCACCTCCTGCAAACTGTTTAAAGAAAGGCATACTGGTTGTATCAACATCATACAGATAACCTGCACCTGCTGCTGCTCTGAAAACCCATTCTCTTTTCAGTTTAATAATCCTGTATTTATATTCAGCATCCAGTTTCACATACTCAAATAACTCTTTATCAAAAAGAGGAATGGCCTTTTTTAAACGGCCAAAAACAGCACCTGATTCTTCAAAGTTGATGCGGTAAGAAGCGATAACAGTATGGTTGGGATCATTTTTAATAATGATCTGTGGTTTTGAATAATTGACGTTTACATTTCCCAATACAAAGCCCTGGTTAAAAGAGTTCCGTAGAAAAAGATTGTCTTTCAATTGCTGTATAAAGGCATCTGACAGATTATACAGTTTTACATACTCAATATTCAGCGGACTTAATCTCCAGACAGCATCCTTTCTTGTTTGAAATTGCCATCCAAACGTGGAAGTAATGGAAGTAAGTGCAAACAATCCATTCTTATTAATGTTGCGGTCAATAACAGAAATCGTATTGGTGAAGAAGGTTTTCTTGTTCAACCACTGTCTGCTTTTCTTTTTATAAAACCAGCTTGGTATTCTCGGAATGGATAAGGTATTGCTGTAGGTTAATTCTGTTGCCTGTAAACCGACATTTAAAGGAGGTAAACCAAGTTCAACACCCACCCGGATTGTTTGGCTCATTTGTATTCCCTGCTTGGCAATATTCCTGTCAGTTAAACCAAAATTTACACCAAGGCCAACAAGATTTCCTGCGTTGCTTAATGACGATTGCACCTGGTTGAACATACTTTCAAGATTGGTGCTGAATGTATATCGTTTGGATGGCGTTAAAAAGATGGTATAGTCAATTTTTGAAGAATCGTCTTTGGCCTTCATTGGCTGAATCTTGATGATTTGCCAGAGGTTGAGTTTGTTCAGTTCATCGGCAGTAAGGGAAACGTCAATTGCCCTGTAAAGACTGTCGGGTCTTAATACTAAGTGCTGCCTGATGAAATAGGGCTTGAATTTTTCCTTTTTGTATTTGACCGAGATGCCTCTTCTTGTATTTGTTTGAAAAGGCGAGGCGGCTATATTGGTACCGGGAATAGTTGTTACTGTATCAATTCCATCGTTCTTAAACTCAGGATAAACAGTGATGTTGCGGTTATGATAAACCCTGAAAGCAGAAGTATCAATATTTGGCTTGGTACGGATATACACATTCACTAAAGGATTCTTTCTTCTTTCCTGCGCTTCCAGCAATACTTCAAACTGGCGGATCGGATCAAGTGCCAGTTCTGGATCAAGTAATTTCAGGAAAACCGTATCCACATCGGCATATAACAAATCTCTTGTGGCATTGTAATAGCCGTTGTTTCTGTATAATTCAATCAGCCTGTCCATTTCTGCAGCAACTATTGCTTCAGTAAAAGGTTCACCTTTTTTCAGCAGACTGTTGGAAAGGTTTCTGTAAGTGAGTTCTTTCAGCACCAGCAATTCATTGCGGCTTGAGTCATTCGGCAAAATAACAATGGAGTCCATTCTGAAAATCGGGCCGGTTGTCACATTAAAGGTTGTGATAGCCCTGTACTGAGGTTTTGCTCCATTTACTGTGTCGATATAGGTTGTATCGGTGACTTTACCGTTATAGAAACCGATTGTTTTGAGAAAGATCTCCATATTCAGAGAACTCTGTTTGGCATAGCTGGTATCAAAAACAGCCGGGTTCATGAGCCTCTTGAAGAAAACAAAGGACTGCTTAACGGTGATATGCATACTGTCGTCGAGCTGAGTTATAAGGCGGTCGTTGAGAACGGATTTTTCATCTTTGCTGAGGTCCTGCGATTTTACTTCAATTTTATTTTCATACACAAAAGGACGTTCTTTGGGATAGTTTTTTATGCTGATATATTTCCTTGTGCCGCAGGCGGCAAAAAATGCAGAAGAAAGACCAATAAGGAGAAATTTAAACAATGCCCGGGTGAATGTCATAAAATAGTGAATCAATGCTAAGTAAAACCGAAGTCAAATATATTCAAAGTTTAGGCCATAAAAAAAGAAGAGAGGAAGAAAAGCTCTTCTTGGCTGAAGGTAACAAATTGGTGGCTGAGTTCATCCGTGAAAAGCCGGGGCAGGTTTTTCGGTTATACGCAACCGAAGAATTTTTTCAAACGCACCCTGATGCAGAAAAAATTCCGGTAAAGCATATCATTACAGAAGAAGAACTTCAACGCATTTCACAACTGCAAACGCCTAACCAGGCACTGGCTATTATCAACTACTTTCCTATAAAAGAAATCAGCAAACTGGAGAACGAATGGTGTCTGGCACTGGATGGCATCCGTGATCCCGGCAATATGGGCACCATTATTCGTCTTGCCGATTGGTTTGGCATCAGCAATATTATCTATTCACCCGATTGTGTTGATATCTACAATCCCAAAGTTGTACAGGCAACTATGGGCAGCATCATCCGTGTAAATGTGGTGGAGAAGGACCTGTACACATTTTTGGCTGATCAGCAAATCCCTGTTGTTGGGGCAGTGTTGGGTGGAAAGGAACTTTCTTCTTTCAAATTTCCTGAAGCCGGTGTACTGGTTATTGGCAACGAAGCCAATGGCATCAGCACTGAAGTAATGCGTTTGCTTAAACATCAACTTATGATTCCCCGTTTTGGTGAAGCAGAATCGTTGAATGCAGCAATTGCTACTAGTATTTTCTTATGGGAGTTGAAACGCTCCTGATGATAGAAACGCTGATGATGCAGATTAAAACAGATCAGAACGGATTTTATTCTTGTTTCTATTCTGTTGCGCTGATACCAACCCTTGACTGTACATATTCATTCTTCTCCAGTTCATTCAGCATAAACTGTGCAAGGTCTCCGGCATTAATGCGGTTCAGGTTTGGTTCAGGTGGATAATCTTTATTGGTGATATAGTTTCCTGTTGGCCCGTCATTGATAATATCCGGACTGCAAACAAATGTCCATTCCAATCCGGAGGCTTTTAAGTATTCATAAGCTTTGCGGTGCTCATTACCAACGGGAATATATTCTTGCGGATAATCTTTCTCATCCATGATCAACAGGTCTTTTTTTGCATTTAAGATGCCCATTCCGCCTAATGCAACAATGCGCTTTACAGCAGCTTTCTTCATTTGGGTAAGAATGTTTTTGATTCCCAGTGATCGGGTTTTATCTGTTCCGTCAAATGCACCACCAATGCTGCTTAAAACTGCATCACAACCCTTAATAGCATCATACACTTCGCCTTCATCAAACAAAGCGCCTTTTATAATTTCAAGATTTTCATTATTTAGTTCCAGATCAAATACATTTCTTCCGAAAGCTTTTACAGTATGGCCTTTCCAGAGAGCCTGTTTTACCAACTGTAAGCCAACCTGTCCGGTTGCGCCAAATACAATCAAGTTCATTTTTGTTTTTTTAAGGTGAAACAACACTTACAAGTTACACCCGAAGCATGGATTTGTTAAAGTTTATTTTACTGTCAACCATTGGCATAGTTTTTCAATCTTTGTTTAAAATAGATCGTTTGAAAAAGAATATTCTCCTGTTATCGTTTGTATTGATGTCTGGTTTTCTGAAGGCTCAGAAAATAGACAGCCTCTTTTTTAACCTGTACACAGACAGTTTGAAAAAAGGTTCCTGGAATTATATTAATGTGGATGCAAGACTGAGCAACGGAAAATATGTACCACTAGGGGCCGACCAGTTGAACTTTAAAACCAGCAATGGAAAGTTGCAGGGCAACAGCATCTGGATTGACTGGAATGTTACTTATCCTTTTATTACAGTAGAAGTGGAGCTGAAGAAAGATGCAGCTGTAAAAAAATCAATTACTATCTGGGTTAAGAAAAAAGACGAACAGCTAAATGCAGCAGTCGATGATTCTGTGCTCCAAAAGATCAACAGCAGGAATAAATCAAAATCAACAAAAAGGAAAAGGGGAATGTAGGTTTACATTATTGTACTGTTGAATGTCTTCTCAACTTCTGTATCAACAACCCGCCAACGTTTCGACAAGCTCAACGTGACAGCTTCATCTCAACCACCACCAGTCTTCTTCTTCACGGGAGGTTTTACTGCCGGTTTCTTTTGTGTTTTAGGTGCAGGAGTTGTTGGTGCCGGTTTCTCCATATCATCCGGATTATTTTTCTTATTAAAGTCGATGGCTTCAGGAACAGGAGCTTCACCATCTTTCAGTTTAAAATTAAATACTTTGTCAATGTGCAGCCATTGCCCGTTTGTCCATTGAAAACCTTCATAATCACCATCGGGGATTAATGTGGATTTTTTATTCGGTTCATTACTTTCAGAAATCAGGTGATCAAATAAAATCATATCCATGTCTTCATCGTACTGAACCCTTGCTCTTCCATCTTTTTTATACTCCAGTAAAAAACGGTTCACACCAGATTTGGGAATGCTGTCTTTTGCAAAAGAGAAAGCAGAAGTTAATCCAAATACCGGAACACCTTTCTCATCAAACCGCATTACATCAATCCACTTTTTGGTAGAGCGGTTATTGTTTTCATCATAACCCAAAAGGGTATAATATTTTTTCCCGAGATATTCTTTTTCAATGATGCGATAGTAAACTGCACCAATCCATCCACCGGGATCAGCAATGGTATCTGTATCAGCTTCTGTAAACTCACTTACATCACGCAGAGGAATAAATTTCTGATTGCCGTTTGGTTTACGCATCTGTATAAATCCACGCTGGCGACAATAGTCATCATCTTTCACCACCTGCCAGGTAAAAATTCGGAAGCTGCTGTCTTCGCTGTATAGTTTTGAAATCGCTTTTAATGAATCAAACGGAAAATAAAAAGAGTTGTCCTGAATAAGTGCTCTTACAAGTATTCTTGTAAAGTTGCTGTCGCTACGAAAACGTACAGCGGCATCTTTCCCATTCACAATATCAAATGCAAACTGCTTCAGTGAATCCTGTCTTGTTTTGAATTGCTTCAGTTCAGCAGGAGTTAGCTTCTGTGCAGATGCAGCAAGTACAGAAAGTAAAAGGAAAAAAGTAAAGAGTTTTTTCATGTGTTCATTTTGTTGCCTTTTTTGGCCACATAGTATATCCATAAAAATTATCATCGCTGTTTGTATAAATTAGCTCGATAATTTTTATGGATATTTCATTCAACGTATTAACTGATTCAGGGCAAAATTATTGTGTTTCAGGCATTGCTGCTGAGGTCTTTGGCAAAGGATAACAAATCTTTATACTGTGCATCTACCGACAAAGGATCAGGTGTTTCTTCGGCACGGGTAGGGAGATATACGGTGTAAGCTCCAAAGTTGCGGCCAAACTTCATATCGTTGGGCATATTGCCCACCATGATTGATTTGCTGAGATCAATTTCAGGGAACTCAGCTTTCGCCTGCAATGCCATGCCGGGATTTGGTTTGCGGTTGATGTCTTTATTATCAATTGCTGTGCAGCAATAAACTTTGTCAATCCTTCCGCCTGCAGCATGGATTTCCCCCAGCATCTGTTCATTGATTTTATTCAGTTCACCCAGAGTCATCAAACCTTTACCAACACCTGCCTGGTTAGTAACAATAATTGTCCGTTGAAAAAAAGAATAGAGCAATGCTATGGCTTCTAACGAACCGGGGCGAAAATGAAACTCTTCCCAATTGCGGATATAATCGCCCACCACTTCTTCATTGATCACACCATCACGGTCGAGAAATAAAGTCCAGTCTTTAGTAATCTTTGGCAATGGAGTCATGTTCAATGGCGAATAGTAAACCGTGTTGGCAGAAACTTTTCTTGTAAATGGTGAATGGATCATGGATGTGCAGCAAAATATCTTTCTTCAACAAGTTGACAAATAATATGACCCAGCATGATATGACTTTCCTGGATTCGTGGAGTAACAGTTGATGGTACATTGAAGAGATGATCACTCAGCTCTTTCAGTTTGCCACCAGTTTCACCGGTAAAACCAACTGTGATCATACCTTTTTCTTTGGCGGCTTTAAATGCTTCCACAATATTAGCTGAGTTACCTGAAGTAGATAATCCAACCAGCACATCGCCATCATGAGCAATTCCTTTGATCAGTCTTGCATAAGCCACTTCAAAGCTGTAATCATTGGCAATGGCTGTTAAGTAAGAAGTATTTACATGCAATGCTTCTGCCGGCAATGCATCACGATCTAAATAAAAACGACCACTGAATTCAGCTGCTAAGTGCTGGGCATCAGCGGCACTGCCGCCATTACCGCAGAACAATACTTTTTTACCTCTGTGAAAAGCTTCAACGATGATATTCGTTACTTCATTCAATCGTTTGATTGTTGCTTTATCATTCAGCAATTGCTGTTTTACTGCAATAGAATCACTGATGATCTGTTTGATTTGCTCACTCATGCTGCAAATGTAAATTATTTTGATGCAAGTTGAAAAATGGCATTCGTCATTTTGCTCCAGGCATATTTTTGTTTTTCCTCACGGAGTTGGGGAAGATATTGTTGAGTTCCTGTTTGCAGAAAACTCTGCATAGCGTCGGCAATGGAATCAACTGTTGGTTCACAAACCAATCCTGATTTGCCATGAGGAACATTTGCAGGCAGTCCGCCCACATTGGTAACGATCATCGGCACTTCAAAATGATAGGCGAGGGGAGTAACACCGCTTTGAGTAGCATTGCGGTATGGCTGCACAACTGCATCTGCTGCACAGAGATAATATTTTACTTCACTGTCTGCAATAAATTCTGTTTTTAAAATCAGATCGTTTTTGATGCCGAGTTTTTCAATAAGATCATCATACGATTTTCTGTCTTCGTAAAATTCACCGGCTATAAGAAGTTTGTAGTTTTTAGTTTGTAGTTGAGAGCGCTTGAGTTTTGCAAAGGCTTCCAGTAATAAATCAACTCCTTTGTATTTACGAATGAAGCCAAAAAATAAAAAGACGAATTCGTTTTGATTGATCTGTAAATGATTTCTTGCTTCTTCTTTGCTGATGATGCTGCCGAAATGATCATACAACGGATGCGGCTCTAATTGTGCTGGCTTGGTTTGTGTAAAGGAACGCAGATCGGTCAGTACTTTATCGCTCATGGTGATGAATGCATCTACAGGCTTGATAAAGTATTTCGTAAATGCATGATCGCCCATTCTTTTTTCATGCGGCACAACATTGTCAGCAATGCAAATTATTTTGCTGAATTTATTTTTCTTGATTCGCCTCAGAATTGTTCCTAATGCCGGTCCCATCAACGGAAGCCAGTATCGAACAACAACCAAATCAGGCTGCAGATTTTTGATTTCATTCCCAACAGCAATCCAGTTCAGTGGATTGATAGAATTGATTTTTGTATGAATATTCAGATTTGCAGGAGCAGGTTCAGATGAGTATTGAGTTGTTCCGGGAAATAAAAAATCGGGGTATTGCAAACTGAATGAGTAAATGGCTACATCATGACCTTCATCCATGAATTGTTTTGCCAGCCGTTCGTTGAAAGCAGCAATACCGCCACGCAGTGGGTGTGCCGGGCCAACGATAACTATTTTCATAACCCTGTTTTTTCCTCAATCAAATAAACATTTCTCTCAGGTGAACTTCTGGAAATCAGTTCACCGATAAAACCTGCAAGAAATAATTGGGAACCAATGATCATTACAGTGAGTGCAACATAAAATGCCGGACGGTTTGTGATGGCATTACTGCTGTCAATTAATTTTGAAATGACTAAATAGATGCTGATACCAAAGCCCAGTAAAAAACAAAGCGTTCCCCATAAACCAAAAAAGTGCATGGGGCGTTTTCCAAACTTGCCGACAAATGAAATGGTGGCAAGATCTAAAAATCCATTGACAAAACGTTCCCATCCAAACTTGGTAATACCGTATTTGCGTTTGCGGTGTTCAACTACCTTCTCACCAATTTTACGGAAACCTGCCCATTTAGCCAGCACTGGGATATAGCGGTGCATCTCACCGTATACTTCAATGCTTTTAATCACTTTGTTATTATAAGCTTTCAACCCACAATTGAAATCGTGAAGTTTAATACCACTCATTCTTCTTGTAGCTGCATTGAAAAATTTCGAAGGAATATTTTTTGTAAGCGTATTATCGTAGCGTTTTTTCTTCCAGCCACTCACTAAGTCAAAACCATCTGTTACAATCATTTTGTACAGGTCAGGAATTTCATCCGGGCTGTCCTGAAGATCTGCATCCATCGTAATGACAACCGTTCCTTTTGCAGCTTTAAAGCCTTCGTTCAATGCAGCTGATTTTCCATAATTACGCTGAAAGCGAATGCCTTTAATATGGGCATTCGCTGTTCGTAATTGCTGAATGACTTTCCAGGAATCATCTGTACTGCCATCATCCATTAAAATAATTTCGTACGATAATTGCTGCTCATTCGCCACCCGTTCAATCCATGAACAGAGTTCGGGTAATGATTCAGCTTCATCTTTAAGAGGAATAACAATACTGAGATTCATGAAATGATTTACATGGTTTGGGGCATTTGATCTGCCGGGTTTTTCTTCTTCACAATTGCTGCTACAATAAGAGATATCAGGAACCAGAAAATACAATAAAAAGCAAATCCTAAAGCCATTTTACTTAATGAGAAAGGGTTCGTTTTTGCAGCGTCAGCTATTGCTTTATCAATTGTATCCTGCGGAGCACCGAATTTTTTCATCATTTTTTCAGTCATTTCCATTGATGCCTGCTGCATTGCCTGGCTGAACTCCTGGTCAATGAAATTCATCAGCACATAAGAAACAATAGTTGAAGTAAGTGCTGTAATTACAAGTACGCCAAAGCTTATTTTCAAAGCTTTTGAAAATTCGAGATAGCCCCCCTGATTCTTTTTTTGTTTAAGGCAGGCGAGGACTGCAAATACAATCGGTATTGCATAACCAATATATGCAACAGGGCTCATAAAAAATTTCACACCTCCCAAGTAAAGAATAGTGTACATCAAAATTCCTACAACGGCACTGATAATGCCATACTGAACAAGCGGATTTGATTGTTTCGTTTCCATAAACAAAGTTTTAGTTAAGTTTTAGTTGATTGTTACTGATAATGCCGATTACTTTTCCTTTCAATTCTTTGCCAACGAAGGCAGAGTTTCTTGATTTCGAGCGGATGGCTTCTATTGTAAAGGTATATGTCGCCTGTGGATCAAAGATTGTTACATTGGCCATCGATCCTTCTTTAATCGTTGGTACATCTAATCCTAAAATCTTTCTCGGATTGATGCTGATCAGCTCTACCCATCTTTCAGCGCTTAACTGATCACCGAAGATGGCACCCATTACTCCGTAACAGGTTTCCAGTCCAATCATGCCGGGTTTCGCATATTCAAATTCACAAATCTTGCTGTCGTATTCATGCGGTTCATGATGTGTGGTGATGCAATCAACTGAACCATTCAGGACCGCCTGCTTCAACGCTTCTCTTTCAGTTGCTGTTCTTAAAGGCGGATATAATTTCAGGTTGGTATCATAGCTCTGCAAATCTTCATCGCAGAAATATAAATGAGCAGGTGTAACAGAATAGCTTACTGCTGTTCCTATTTGTTTGGCCCTATTAATATATTCAATGCTTTTTGGCGAAGTGATGCCGGTTAAATGAAGTTTTGATTCTGCATACCTGGTGAGCTTAATATCTCTTGCCACCTGTATTTCTTCTGAAAGAATCGGTTTGCCGGGTAGGCCCAATCTTGTACTGATGATTCCTTCGTTCATTAAACCGTAAGTGCCGATTGTTTTATCATCAGGTATTTGAATGATGGTTCCTTTAAATGCTTTTACATATTGAAGAGCTTTCAATAAAAGTCCGGCCGATTGAACAGGGTTGATGCCATCAGTAAACGCAATGGCTCCTGCTGATTGCATATCATACATCTCTGCCAGTTCTTTTCCTTCTGTTTGTTTGGTTACTGAACCGGAAGGGTGAATGCTGACAGCTGCGTTTCTTGATTTCTGCACAATATATTCCACCTGCGATTTGCCTGATACAACCGGTTGGGTATTGGGAAGTACCATCACTTCAGTAAATCCACCTGCTGCCGCTGCTTCAATTCCAGTTTCCAGTGTTTCTTTATATTCAAAGCCTGGGTCGCAAAAATGTGTAAACAAATCAAACCAACCCGGTGATAGATGCAGATTTGGCTGATCAATGATCTTGTCTGCTGAAGCTGAAATAGATGCTGCAATTTGTTTGATCTGTCCGTTTTCAATTAAAACGTCCTGCGTGGTTGCATGAAATGGAGAAGCCGGATCAATAATGCGTGCCTGCCTGATGAGAATTGTCATGTAACGGGTTCATATTAATGCGGCGCTAAGATCGTTGTTTTTTTGATTGATTTTGTATCAAATGCATTTAAATCTTACTTTTGCCACCCACACAAATTCAGTGATGAATTTTGGTTTTTGAGTTCGGGACGTAGCGCAGCCCGGTAGCGCACTTGCATGGGGTGCAAGGGGTCGCTAGTTCGAATCTAGTCGTCCCGACTTGTAAAGGCTTCACTGAAGAGTGGAGCTTTTTTTGTTATTACCGGTATTCGGGATGTAGCGCAGCCCGGTAGCGCACTTCGTTCGGGACGAAGGGGTCGCTGGTTCGAATCCAGTCATCCCGACTAACTTTAAAATCACCAGGTATTTACTGGTAATTTGATTATTGTCAAATCGGGTTACGGTTTATTTTTATATCCTTGCAGGAATAGATTAACCTGAACGATGCAAGCCAAATATTTATGCCCGGATTTTTTTGCCCTCACCGTAATAGCACTTTGTCGTTTGCATGCTCAATATTTTCTACTATCTGTCACGAGGATTACGTATAAATTAATAGTCACTGATAACTGCTAAAACAACGACATGAATTCAACAAGCGTACCTGTTTCTGCATTTCCTGATTCCAAAAGTCATTATAATATTCTCGATGGTCTTCGTGGTGTTGCTGCTGTTATGGTGGTAACGTTTCACATATTTGAGGCCAGCGCTCCAAATCGGTTTGAACAGATCATTAATCATGGTTATCTCGCCGTTGATTTCTTCTATGTTCTTTCCGGTTTTGTAATTGGATATGCATATGACGATCGGTGGGGTAAACTAACCTGGGGAGGTTTTTTCAAACGCCGTCTTATCAGGCTTCATCCAATGGTTGTAATGGGAATGATTGTCGGTGCTATCGGTTTCTATTTTCAAGCTTCAAATCTTTTTCCCGTAATCAGTCAAACGCCAGTTTGGAAGATGCTGCTGATCATGTTTATTGGTTTCACCTTGCTTCCTGTGCCTGTATCAATGGATATCAGGGGATGGCAGGAAATGCATCCGCTTAACGGGCCGGGCTGGTCGCTTTTCTTCGAATACATTGCCAATATTCTCTATGCATTCTTTGTAAGGAAGTTCTCAAACAAAGCACTTTCTGTGCTTGTTTTTATTGCAGGCTGTGCCTTGACACACCTTGCTGTAACAGGTAACCATGGTGATGTTATTGGAGGCTGGTCACTTGAGCCATCTCAACTGCGTATTGGTTTTACACGGTTGATGTATCCTTTCTTTGCCGGGCTTTTACTTTCACGTATTGTGAAACCAACACATATTAAACATGCCTTCCTGTTATGCAGCCTGCTGATCGTATTCATTCTTTCATTTCCGAGGATTGGCGGAAAAGAACAGTTATGGATGAACGGTCTTTATGATTCTTTAAGCATCATTATCCTTTTTCCTCTGATTGTTTATCTGGGGGCAAGTGGTGAAATAAAAGGAAAGCTTACATCAAAGATTTCAAAGTTCTTGGGCGATATCTCTTATCCCATCTACATTACACACTATCCGCTGATTTATATTTACACTGCATGGGTAATTGATAGCAAGATTCCATTAAGCAGGGCATTGCCTGTTGGGATGCTTGTTCTTTTCGGGTCTATTGCGCTTGCTTATGCCTGTTTAAAATTGTATGATGAACCGGTTAGAAAATGGCTTGGGAAACAATTTTTGAAGAAGTTGGATAAGTAAGTGGAGAAAGTATTATCAGCAACCTTCGTTGTTATAAGTAATTACCGGGTTTTTCTGCAATGACGCAGATCATAGGTATTTACAAATGCTTCATTTACATTTGAAAAGGTTATCAGCATTTATTTTTTAACCTAAAAAGAATCAAATGAAAAGCATACTTATAATACCCGGAGTTTTTGCTTTACTGTTTATGACTCTTTCCTTTAACCTGCAACAGGAAGACCCCTGGAAAGTTCCTGAGAGATATGAAAAAATG
>JBEBHT010000418.1:0-3638 GCA_040081135.1 Lacibacter sp.
ACCTATATCTATTTGCCATCCTTTATGCATTGTTTTTAATAAGGCCATATCATGACGGCGGCCCTGCTGCAGCCAATCAAGATTTCCAATTAACCTAACATCATCATAAATTAATTCCTGCCGACCTATCTTTAAACTCATCAGATCAATCCCTTTTGTTTTGATGGTTGTGTCGGCTTTGTTGAAAAGTGTTAAATCAGCCCAGCCTTCATGCAGCATTAATCGGTTGCCATCTGCATTGGAAATGGTTGATGCATCCTGCCCCCACACTCTAACATCCTGAACAGATGCACCAAATGTTAACCTGTCCCATTTGTAACCAAAAATTAATCTCGTACGCTGCGAAGTAAACACGGCGGGTTTTGAACCTTTCAACACAAGATTACCAAGCCCATTACGTACTTCAGTACGAGTTCTTAACTGACCCGTTAATGTAAACTGTGCATTTGAACTGAACGCATTCAAAAAACATAACAGCATACTTACCCGTAAAGCTTTCTTTTTCAGATTTTTAATCATAGTTTTGTTCTGGTTTTTAGATTGTTGTCAATTTAAATTCTACTCCCCGTCCGAGCTTCCATTTCGAGTCGGGGTTTTTTATTACTAAGTTGTTTTTTTAATCAGTAATTCCGATAAACACTTTATCTCCCTCCACTTTAACAGGAAATGTTTTTATTGCACATTCTTCTCCATTTAAACATTCACCGGTTCTTAAAGAAAAAGTTCTCTTATGAAAGGGACAAGCCACTTTTGGTTCTTCCCCCTGCGTACCAATCATACCACGGCTCAATGCCATTTGCATACGGTGCGGGCATTCATTTTGTGTGGCATACCATTCGTCACGGCGGGTAAAATGAAACAAAGCAATTTGTTCGTTCTTATACTTTACACATACGCCTCCGTTTTGAGGAACGTCTTTTGCTGAACATGCATAGAACCAAGTCAATACTTTTTCTTCTGTCATCATTGTTGATAATAGTTTATCTGTTGCTTATACTGGCAGGCCCGTCCGACCGGCTATCCGGGCAGGCAATCGTTAACTAAAATGGCGTTGATTTTTTTTAAAACTGGCAAACAATCGTGTAAGAATGTTTTTAAGGGAAAGGATTATTATCTACAGTATGGCAAATCATTGAATCAACAGAAAACAACCCGGTGTTACTTCCACTCTTTTGCTTTCTTCTGTTCTCTCATTTCATCAAACTTCACGGATGGATCTTTTTCTTCCGGCGCATTCACAAAATGACTAAACCGTTTTCTTAACTCTGGTGTTTCTATAGCAGCTTTCCATTCACATTCGTAAGTATTTACATGGTTGATCATATCAGCTTCCCACTGAGCATTCATACCCAACGCATCATGCACAACAACTGATCTTAAATAATCAATTCCGCCTTCCATTTTATTCAACCATGTAGCAGTACGTGTAAGAGGATCGGCTGTTTTTACATAAAACATTAAGAAACGGTCTAAATATTTAATACAGGTTTCTTCGTCAATATCAGTTGCTAATAACAAAGCATGTTGTGGCTTACTTCCTCCATTTCCACATACATACAGATTCCAGCCTTTCTCTGTAGCGATGATGCCGAAATCTTTGCTTTGTGCTTCAGCACATTCACGAATACATCCGCTTACACCACCTTTTAATTTGTGCGGCGAACGCAGACCACGATAACGTTCTTCAACTTTTATTGCAAAGCTTACACTGTCATGTAAACCAAACCTGCACCAGGTACTGCCCACACAACTTTTTACTGTACGTAAACTTTTGCCATATGCATGACCACTTTCAAAACCTGCTTCGATTAATTCTTCCCAGATATTTGGAAGATCGCCGAGGTGAGCACCAAACAAATCGATACGCTGACCTCCAGTAATTTTTGTGTAGAGATTATATTTTTTTGCCACCTGCCCGATGACGATTAATTTATCAGGAGTAATTTCTCCACCGGGAATACGTGGTACAACAGAATAGGTTCCTCCCTTTTGTATATTGGCTAAGAAACGATCATTGCTATCCTGAGCAGTATCATTTCCTTTCTTTAAGATCACTTCATTCCACAAACTGGCAAGGATAGATGCAACAGGGGGTTTGCACAATTCACAACCATCACCTTTTCCAAACATATTCAGCACTTCTTCATAGGTTGTGAGCTTGTTTATTTTTACCAAATCAAATAACTCCTGTCTGCTGTAATCAAAATGTTCACATAGAACATTCCTTACAACTTTTCCCTGTGTTTTCATTGTGTGAACCATCAGATCTTTCACCATTGGCACACAACCTCCACAACCTGTTCCGGCTTTTGTACATTTTTTAATAGCATCTACTGTTTCATAACCAAGTTCAACAGCACCGCAAATAGTACCCTTGGTAATTGCTTCACAGCTGCATATCACAGCATCATCGGGCAATCCAATAATACCTGCACCGGCTGACTCTTCACCACCTCTTGAACCCAATATCACATCTTCAGGATTGGGAGGCAACACCACTTTGTTTTTACATGTCTGCAGCAACATATTGTATTGTTCTGCATCGCCAACCATAATACCACCTAGTAACGTTTTTCCATCTTCACTGATATTAATGCGTTTGTAAACACCTTTATGATTATCATTAATTGCAATTGTCTTTATTCCATTTCCACTTACAAACGGATCTCCAAATGAAGCAACATCTACACCGATGAGTTTGAGTTTTGTACTCATGTCATATCCCCTGAACTCTTTGTCAGCGCCAAACAAATTATCTACTACAACCTGCGCCATTTCATATCCCGGGGCTACAAGTCCATAAATCATATTATTATATAAGGCACATTCTCCTATTGCATAAACAGATGGATCGGATGTCTGCAACTTTTCATTTACAAGTATCCCGCCTCTTGGTCCAATTTCAATACCTGATAACTTCGCCAATTCATCTCTTGGTTTAATACCGGCACTGATGACCAGCATATCAACATCAATCGTTGTATCATCTGAAAACTTCATTCCGTTGATACAACCATTGCCCAGTATTTCAGAAGTATTTGTGTTGGTCAATACTTTTAATCCGAGGCTTTCTAATTTTCCTTTCAGCAGATTGCTGCCAGCTTCATCAATCTGTCTTGGCATGAGTCGTGGAGCAAATTCGATTACTGTTGTATCTGTAACTCCCAGATCAATCATTGCCTTTGCTGCCTCGAGCCCCAATAAACCACCGCCGATCACTGCACCCTTTTTTGCTTTTTTTGCATAGGCAGTCATCAGTTCCAGGTCTTCAATTGTTCTGTAGATAAATACACCGTCTTTTTCAGTACCTGGGATTGGAGGAACAAATGCAGCCGAACCGGTAGCAAGAATTAAAACATCATATACTACTGAAAGTCCTTTATGTGAGAGGATCGTTTTAGAACTACGGTCTATTTTTGCAACAGGGTCGGCCAGATGAAGTGTGATATTATTTTCTGCATACCAGCTGGCGGGCGCCATTGTTAAATCATAAGCAGATTTACCTGCAAAATATTCGCTGAGATGAACTCGGTCATAAGCGGGACGAACCTCTTCACCAAAAACTGTAATTTGAAATTGATCTGGGCCTGATTTGTCAATTAATTTTTCACAAAACTTGTAACCCACCATCCCATTAC
>JBEBHT010000419.1:0-3619 GCA_040081135.1 Lacibacter sp.
AAAAAGTGTTGATATTCGCTGTCCCCCCTAATTTTTTTATGATGGTTTCATTATAAGAAAACTGAGAAAATAACAGTAAAATTATTAACTCATTATATAAACTGCTTTAGGAAAAATGACGACAACGGCTGATCAGGTATGGAAAAGTTGTTTAACCATAATTAAGGATATCGTAGAATGGCAGCATTTTAAGACATGGTTTGAGCCGATTAAACCGGTTGAGCTGAAAAATAAAATTCTTACTATCCAGGTTCCCAGTCAGTTCTTTTTTGAATACCTGGAAGAACATTATGTAACGCTGCTTGCCAAAACGTTGAAAAGAGAATTAGGAAAAGATGCGAATCTTGAATACCGCATCATGATGGATAGTGGTAATAATAACAACCAGCCGATTACAATGGATGTACCCGGTCATGGTTATAAAACTTATACAAACAACGAAATGGATTTTCCGCTGGTGATAAGCAATCCTGTAAAGAACCCGTTTGTAATACCGGGTTTAAAAAAGGTTCAGATTGATCCGCAGCTCAATCCTAACTATACATTTGACGCATTTATAGAAGGTGATTGTAATCGTGTAGCCCGCCGTGCAGGTAAAACAGTTGCCGACAAACCGGGAGCTACTTCTTTCAATCCTTTGGTTATTTATGGTGGTGTTGGTTTAGGGAAAACTCACCTGGCACAGGCCGTAGGTAACGAAGTAAAGCGTCAGCACCCTAATAAAGTGGTGTTGTATGTGAGCTCAGAAAAATTCATCAATCAGTTTGTTGATCATAGCCGTAACAATGCCATTAATGATTTCATCCATTTTTACCAGTTGGTAGATGTTTTGATCATTGATGATGTGCAGTTCTTCAACCGTGCAGAAAAATCGCAGGATGCATTTTTCGCCATCTTTAATCATCTGCATCAGAGTGGTAAGCAATTGGTGCTTTCATCTGATAAACCGCCAAAAGATCTGGAAGGTGTTCAGGAGCGTTTATTAAGCCGTTTCCGCTGGGGCTTAAGTGCTGATCTGCAAATGCCTGATTACGATACCCGTATTGAGATACTGGAAAAGAAAATGAAGAATGACGGGCTGGAAATGCATAAGGATGTGGTAAAGTACATTGCTTATAATATTAATACCAACGTAAGGGAGCTGGAAGGTGCATTGATTTCATTATTGGCACAATCCTCGCTTAATAAAAAAGAGATCGATCTTGATCTTGCTAAAAAAGTGCTGAAAAACTTCGTTAAAACATCATCTAAAGAAATCACAATCGACGCTATCCAGAAAATGGTGTGCGATTACTTTGATGTGCCTTATGAGAAGCTTCTTCAAAAAACCCGTAAAAGGGAAATCGTTCAGGCAAGACAGATTACGATGTACCTGGCTAAAACCTTTACAAAGAATTCTCTCAAAACAATTGGCGAACATTTTGGAGGCCGTGATCATACCACTGTTATTCATTCCTGCCAAACGGTGAAGGATTTGATGGATACAGACAGCATGTTTAAGGAAAGTGTACTGGAGTTACAGCAGAAAGTGCAGTTAGCGGCCATGTAAATGCCTCATAATAAATTATTCGATCCCAAATTTCATGCATGGAATTTGGGATTTCTTTTGGCACTTTACCAAGAGTCGGCTATTTTTGCAGCCCCTTAAGGGAAACTGCTTCGCTCAAGCTTCAGCAGTTTATTCGGGAAGTAGCGCAGGCCGGTAGCGCACCTGGTTTGGGACCAGGGGGTCGCAGGTTCGAATCCTGTCTTCCCGACAAGCTTTAAGCCTCACAGAAATGTGGGGCTTTTTTTATTTTATATAAGTCAATCTGGCTAAGGATTTCAGGTAAGAATTTCATATTACCCTCAATCCTCAATCACTTCAAAGACTACTTAAAAGAGCATTTTCAGAATCCAATTCAGTAGCCACTCCAAAATCCATCTTTTGGCTTTTATTATTTTAATAGTCACCCCTTTTCATCTTTAAAAGTTCACCTAAAATGACTCAAAATACATTTAGTGTTCACTTTGTTGTAAGAAGCAACAGAGTGGATAAAAAAGGGCATGCACCTATTTATGCCAGAATTACAATAAATAAGCAGTTGCTTCAATTTTCCATAAATCATAAGATCAATCCAATTGAATGGGATAATTCAGTAGAACAGGCCAAACTTAACAGCAAATCAAGTTCTGTAATAAATCAGGCTATAGAATCTTTTAAAAGCAGAATTTATCAAGCATATTCAAAAATTGTTGCTACAAGTGAAGAATTGACTGCTGAAAAATTGAAAGAAGCTTTTTATGGGAATAAAAGGCAGGTTAAGGTTATTAGTCTCATTGAGACTGCAACTGAACATAACAGGAATTTTGAGAGCATGATAGGTATTAAATACAGTTATGGGAGCTATAAAAACTATAAAACCTCACTGAAATACCTATGTGAATTTGTGCCCAAGTACTTCAAGAAAAAAGATATTCCCTTAGAGCTGGTCAACTACAGATTTTGTGAAGCTTTTTATGGATTTCTAACCACAGAGAAGAAGTGTAAGGTTAACGGAGCAAATAAGCAGTTACAAAGACTTAGAAAGATAGTTAATTATGCTTTGAAGCAGGGATATTTAAATAGGAACCCGATGGCAAGTTTTACCCTTCAGTTTACACCTGTAAATAAAGTTGCACTTACTATTGAAGAAATTGGGTGGTTGCAACAGTTGGATTTAAAAAGAGATATCCTTCAAAAAGTTAGAGATGCTTTTCTATTACAATGTTATACTGGATTAGCTTATGCAGATATAAAGCAGTTATCAATTGAAAACATACATAGAGACATTTCTAAAGGTTATTGGATCAAGATGAACAGGCAAAAATCTAAAATTGCTTTTTCAGTGCCATTGTTAACTCCAGCTTTAGCTATTTTGGAAAAATACTTGTCTGACATTCAGGTAAATAGGCCACTTTTGCCAATTTTTTCAAATCAAAAAATGAATCAAAACCTGAAAATCATTCAAGAGTTGGCCGGAATTTCCAAAAACCTGACTACTCACCTGGCAAGGCACACATTTGCAACAACTATCACATTAGCCAACGGAGTGCCAATAGAGACTGTTTCAAGGATGTTAGGGCATACTAAATTAAGTACTACACAGATGTATGCCAAAGTCTTGGATTCAAAAATTGGGCATGATATGATGGAATTAAAGCAAAAAATGGAAAAGGTAAATAAATAGGGGCATGCTGTATGCCCCTATTTGTTTATTACCAGTTTTCAATTTTTAAAACTGGCTCTACCCCTAAAGCTTCTATCAAATGTTTCATGAAAATATCCTGTACAACTTTGGAATATCGTGGTGTTGTACAAATAGAATCATGAATTGTAAATAAAGGTATGTGTGGGTTAGTATTATTAATATCAGCACAAACCCTGTCCAGTATCAAATGGGACTCAAATTTCTGAAAAACGCAAGCCAGAGTATTATGATGGCCTTTCCCTTTCTTTATTTGTTGGAATATGGTATAGACATTAGGAAAACATGCCTTAAAGGCTCTTACATAGTTGCACCAGCGAGGAGCATATACCTTTTCAAAAAAAGCTCTAAAATTTGCTTTCTTTGCAAAATTTCTTATTTCATCTTCTCTT
>JBEBHT010000420.1:0-3603 GCA_040081135.1 Lacibacter sp.
TAGCCGAGTCCGGCAGTTTGATGATAGCCCCAAATATTTCTTTGTTCAATCCGTTCTTCAACCGGACCAATTGTATTTTTCCAGCGATACATATTTCCTAAACCATCACCATGAACAAGACAACCACCGGGAAAGCGGATAAATGCCGGCTTCATATCCGCAAGCAATTGTGCAAGGTCTGCACGAAGTCCGTTACTTCTGTTCTTAAAAGTTTTCTCAGGAAAAAGTGATATTACATCCAATGCAAACTTGCCTGCAGTTGTGGCGAGTATAATTAATGATGCAGTATCAAAACTTGCCTTCGCAGTTAGTGAAGCACTATATTTTTTCCAGTCATTGGAAGAAGTTGAAATGGAACTCTCTGCTAATATTTCTCCTTTTGTATTTTGCAGTCTAACCATTAATGTTACAGGTTTATTGGAAAGTTGTTTTGCAAATAATGAAAAATTATATTGCTCACCCACACGTACCACAATGCCTGCAAAGCCTGCATTTTTTATTCCTACACCGGATGGGCCAACATGTTTTTCTTCTTTACCGATATGCTCTGCATTCAATACTATATAATGCGGGTTATTGGCATTGATTGGTGAAGTTGTTTCAACACTAATGCTCCCGTATGAATAACCCGGTGCTGTGTATTCCCAATAGGATAAGGGATTCCATTCTCTTCGTTCAGTGGGACTGTATTCAAAAGAACGGTTCTGCACCTGCTCGGCATACAAACCGCCATCGGCAGCATAGTTGATGTCTTCAAAAAACAATCCGAATAAATCGGGGCTTATTTTTTTTCCACCCTGCACTGATTTTGTTTTTACAGTTTGTGCTTCTGTAACAAGTATCATGCAACTGCATAACACAGCAATTGACAGCAGTTTACTTAAGGCCGTTGGTATCTTATTTTTTATGATGTTGTGCATGAATATTTGTTTGTTTGTTCATTCTTTTTAATACTTAATTATTTGCTCTGTCCAAGTTGGTGGCTTTATATAAAATCGCCCATCTTTATAGAACACTGGTTCAATGCCCATTTGCGGACCTTTTTCCCAGGTTTCAAAAGTTTGACTGTATGGATAAGGCCTTTTTTCATACATAAAATAGTGGCATGAATTCCATAGCTGCCCATCGGGGCCAATAAACAATGCGTTGTGCCCTGTTTCCTGGTAGGGATCTTCAGTATCCTGGAATTGCAGATGATCATAACCTCCACCTTTTGCTAATTCTGGTCGATAACCTTTTTTTCTTGTGCCGAAGATTGGTTCTGGTGATACCAGTTCCCATGGGCCAAGCGGTGATTTTGATTTTAATAATCCAACTTCATAACCACGTGTCCATGTGGAGAAGAACATGAAATAGGTTCCTTCTTTTTTTATAACGAATGGACCTTCAATACCACCCAGCATCCATTCGGGCCAGCCGGGTTGTTTTTTATCTAAAAACTTTTGAATGGGTGTAGTGAGCTTGCCGGTATTCAAATCAATTTTTGCCTGGAACAATCCATTGCCACTGCAATAGAGATAGGTTTGTCCGTCTGCATCTTCAAACAAAGTTGCATCGTTGTTGTATTGTGCTGTTAACGGACCGTTTAACAGTTTGTACGGACCTGTTACTACGTCTGAAGTAAATAACCACACACTGTGTGTCTTCATTCCCTTTGGATCTTCGGCTGTTACTTTCCCGCTGTTTACAATGAGGTAGAATTTATTTTTGATGAAATGAATTTCGGGTGCCCAAAAGCGGCCATTGTATGGACAATCGGGTGGCAATTTTTTTGCATCAATCAAAAAAGAATGTTGTTTCCAATTGATCATATCATCTGATTCCAGTAAACGTACCCCGGGATTGAGGCCGGTCCAAACAGGTTCTGAGGTTCCAACGCAATACCATTTTTTATCCACTTTAATAATGAAATGATCACGCATTGCAATGGCTGAATCTCTTGTAATAGGATTAGTGTACTTGAATTCTTTTGTTGTAGCAGGAGCAGGTGGTAATCCAAACGGATTGATCTGTGCAGATGCAATTGATGAGATCAGTAATGCAGCGAAAAGTATTTTTAATTTGTTTATCATTATTTCAATTTCGATTCGTTGTTTTAGTTCTTTCTTATCAAGCGTATATAATAAACTGCTCCTGCTGTATTGCCCGGCAATGCCTGAAATTTTATCCGCACATTGCTTTTTCCTTTTATCATAGCATCAGGTATTTTATATTCTATTTGCTGAAACTGAGACAGGTTCCATTTACCCGTATTATCTTCTGTTACTAATATTTCATCATCAATATAGATGTCAAATTTTCTATTCCCCCATTCAGCTCCCCAATATTTAACAAGCAGCGACAATCCTGTTTCGCTATTGGTAGAAAGCTGATAGCTGAAATAACCGTCGCCACGGGCATCACGCCAAAATTCGTCATGCTGATTTCCTGCGTTTGAATTTTGTTTTTGAATGAAGTGATCTGCTTCCGGTTGTTGCTCGCCGGGTGCAACAAAATCAACGGTACGTTTTTGTATTTCCAGTTTTTGTTTTTCTATTACAGCAATTGAATCAACATAAGTGCGATAACCGGCATTGCTTAAAGCCATCCAGTACATCATATACCTTGCATCATGAATTTTATAAAACGGTTCAAAAACAACATCGATTGGGTTGATCATTTTTACAGCAGTTGCTGTAAAAGTTAAAGGTTTGCCGGCAACAGGTTTTAGCCTGCTGTTAAGCAACATTAAATTGTCTTCAATAATTATAGGGGCTTTATCCAAAGGAAGTTTTTTACCGCCTGCTATGTGTGACCATCTTCCGGCATCTGCCACCAACCCTTTCATATCTTCCGTGCCGGTTTTTGCAGCCAGCAGAATGGGGCCATGCATAATAGCGATGTAGTTGGGCACGTTGGGCATGTGCTCAATACTGTTGTGCATAGGTAATGTTATCGTTACAACATCGCCTTTTTTCCATAACCGTTTAACTGCTATATAAGATGATGGATGATTGGTAAATGAAATTGCTCTACCATTAACCATCACTTTTAAAGCACCATCTTTTACCCATGAAGGATACCGGATCATCAATGCAAAATGGGAAGAGCCTTCTGTAATCGTTAAGCTTGTTTTTTCTTCATAAGGAAAAAGCGTTTGCTGCTTGAGTTTAATTTTCTTTTCTCTCCAGTTTAATTCTGAAGCAACAAAAAGATTTACATACAATGCACCTTTTGCATGGGTATAAATAAACTGGTTATACTTGCCATGGTTTTCCATACCGCTGCCTACGCAGCACCACATGCCTTCGTTGGGAGTTGAATACACCCTGTAATGACGGGGACGGGCAGGTGTAAAATAAACATAGCCGCCATGCTCCGGGTGTTGGGTTGACAGAATATGATTATACAACGTCCGTTCATAATAATCTGCATACTTCGCCAACGGATTAACCCTGAATAATTCTTCGGTTAATTTAAGCATGTTGTAAGAGTTGCAGGATTCAGGTCCTTCTACATCGTTAACAAAGTCAGTTGAAGTTGTTACACTGGGAAAAGATTCCCGTCTGCTGTTACCACCAAATGCAAGACTGCGTTTTGAAGTAACTGTTTCCCAGAAAAAAT
>JBEBHT010000421.1:0-3599 GCA_040081135.1 Lacibacter sp.
CGGCAGTACCGTTAAATGTAGTTTGTTCAAAAAAATCACCTACACTAAACATTGCTGTAAAAGAATTGCAGGAAGGTTGGCAGGGCACAGCAGGTGCATCAATTGTTCTTACAATTGTAAAAGATAAAACAATTAAAGCCGATGGCTTCAGGCTTAAGCAGGGCAGCATCCAGGCAAATACAGAAGCAGGAATTTTATATGCTGTGTTTGAACTGTTGCGTCGTCAGCAAACAGGGCAGTCTCTACAGGATGAAATTTGTAATCCCTCTTACGAACGCCGTGTTTTAAATCATTGGGATAATCCGAATGGATCAATTGAACGTGGCTATGCAGGGCAATCAATTTTTTGGCGCAAAGACAGTTCATTTATTGTAACAGAAAAAGATAAACAACTCTGGCAGGAATATGCACGTGCCAATGCTTCTATTGGTATTAATGGCTCTGTATTGAATAATGTGAATGCATCACAAATGATGCTGAATGCAGATTATCTGAACCGTGTAAAAGCTATTGCCGATATTCTTCGTCCATATGGTGTAAAAACATACCTGTCAATAAAATTTTCATCACCTTCTTTATTGGGTGGATTAAAAACTTCTGATCCATTAGATGCAGAAGTAATTAACTGGTGGAAGAATAAAATAAAAGAGATCTATAAACTTGTTCCGGACTTTGGAGGCTTTTTAGTCAAAGCAAGCAGTGAAGGACAACCCGGTCCGCAGGATTATGGACGTACACATGCTGATGGTGCCAATATGCTTGCTGATGCATTCAAACCTTTCGGTGGTATTGTAATGTGGAGGGCTTTTGTTTACAGTCCTAATGATAAGGATCGTGCAAAGCAGGCTTTCAATGAGTTTATTCCACTCGATGGACAATTCAGGGATAATGTAATAATACAGGTAAAAAATGGGCCTGTTGATTTTATGCCAAGAGAACCGTTCAGTCCGCTTTTTGGTGCAATGAAAAAAACATCTGTTATGCCCGAGGTGCAGATAACACAGGAATATCTTGGTCACTCTACGCATTTGGTTTTTTTATCAACGATGTGGGAAGAACTACTGCAGAGTGACACGTATCAGCAGGGAGCAGGAAGTACAGTGGCACGTGCAACAGATGGAAGCCTTTATCCGCAGGTGCATACAGCCATTGCAGGAGTTGCAAATATTGGTTTAGATACTAATTGGTGCGGTCATCATTTTGCACAGTCTAACTGGTATGCATTTGGCAGGCTGGCATGGAATAATAAATTGAAAAGTGAAACGATAGCAGATGAATGGCTCAGGCTTACATTTTATGATGCAATAACAGAGAAATCTAACATAGCCGGTTATTCATCTGAATGGAACCAAAACTTTTTACAACCTGTTAAACAAATGATGCTGGATAGCCGTGAAGCAGCAGTAAACTATATGATGCCACTCGGTCTTCATCATATAATGTCTGCCAATGAACATTATGGCCCCGGCCCGTGGTGGGCTCCGGCAAGAATGAGAGCAGATTGGACACCTCCTTATTATCATCAGGCGAATGCAAATGGAGTAGGGTTTAACCGAACAAAAACTGGGAGCGATGCAGTAGATCAATATCATGAACCATTGGCATCGCAGTTTAATGATGTGAATACATGTCCTGAAGTTTACCTGCTATGGTTTCATCATTTACCATGGGATCATCAAATGAAAGGTGGCCGTACTTTATGGGATGAAATGTGTTACCATTACGAAAAAGGTGTACAGCAGGTACGGCAGTTTCAAAAAATTTGGGACAGGGCTCAACCATATGTTGACTCAATAAGATTTAATGCTGTTCAACGAAAGCTCCGCAGCCAAACTGTGAATGCAGTTTTATGGAAAGACGCCTGTCTGCTTTATTTTCAGCAATTCAGCAAAATGCCGATCCCTTACGATATCGAAAGACCTGTAAATAACCTGGATGAAATTATATCAAACGATATGAGAAGAAGACGATGATTAACGGAGTGTTTTAATGAAGATAATTTATTGATGCAGTAAGAATAGATGTGCACCAAAGCGAGGGTACAAGCCCGCTGCACATCTATTTAATTTATATTACCTAGCACAGGTTTAATTATTGCAAATACTGATAACTAGTATTGCCTCTCTGATAAAGTTGCAAATTTATTCCTGTGTATTGCATTCAGGATTTTTTTCAGTTGAAAGATTTAAAATTTTTCAACTCCCTTTACATTCATCTTTACTGACGTTACTCTGTCAGGACTTGTCATAAATAGTATTTTATTATTTGAACCTGCAAAAACATTATTGGTACCACCGCCGCCGGGAATTGTTAGAATCTTATTTCCATTTTTATCATAAGCATTTAATGCTGGCCCGCCGCTTACATAAATATTTCCCTTTTCATCCAGTGACATGCCATCGCAAAAATTCAAATTAGCAACAAGCGTCTGCATGTTGGAGAGTGTACCGTTAGAATTGATCTTAAAGACTTTAATTTGGCCTGTACCATCATAAGTCCAGTTGTTTACGTACAGTTTTTTCCCATCAGGAGTTCCTGTAATACCGTTTGGCCATGTATCTGCGTTCCATCCAGCCATTGTTGTTACCCTAACCAGTGTATGACTGCCGGGAGCCAGGTAATAAACATGACCGCCTTTACCGGTTGCAGCCTGCTCAGAATGTGTGGGTTCCCAATTTTGTTTGCGGGGATCAGATGCATCCCAATAATCTCTCGGAAAAATTGGATCAGTAATATAAATGCCGCCATTTTTTGGATTGATCCATACATCATTGGGGCCGTTTAGCAATTTGCCATTATAATTATTTACCAGCACTGTGTGTGTACCGTTCGGAGCAATCTTCCATAGTTCTCCATGCATATCTGCACATGCAATAAGATATCCATTTTTATCAAAAGCCATACCATTAGAACGGCCTGTGCCAGTTAAAAATGTAGTGATCTGTCCGGTAGATGCCTTCCACTTGTAAATTTTATCATTGGGCTGATCTGTAAAAAATACATTACCGTGTTTGTCAACAGCTGGTCCTTCTGTAAAACCAAATCCTTTTTGAATAGTGTCTAAGACTCCATGCTGACTTGCTGAAATAAGACAGTTGGGATCAAAAAAAGTGCTGCCTGGTACAGGTGCACAGTTGCAATTAGCAGATGTTGTTTCAGATTCTGATTCAGCTGCAATTTCTGTAGGATCATCCTTTTCCCGATCAGAATGAAGAACGCTTTTTGTACAGGAAAAAAGCCCGAAGGTGCATACCACACCAAGGAAAAAAAACATTTTCTTTTTCATACTGCAAACAATTTTAAATTTTAAAAAATGATACAAGAACATTCTATTCTGCCCGACTGAAGCCTGACATTAATAACAAGATATTTAAAGCCGAAGACAAAAACTTCCAATAGAATACAGCGAAGAATTTTAAACAACCCCTGAAAAAATGTGTGAAATACTAAGTAATATTCTGGGAGTAATGATATCAATTCACAGAAGAAAGACCATTAGAGTTTCTGAAAAACACAGAAAAAAAGCTGTAAAAATGTATAATGCAAAACCTAATTTCTAGGGTAACATTAATGAATATCTTTTCTGGTCAGAATATAGT
>JBEBHT010000422.1:0-3593 GCA_040081135.1 Lacibacter sp.
AATTGTAACACAATCAATTTTTTAATTCAGTAATAGCACCGATATGAAACGGATAGTTACCTGCCTTCTTTTTATGTGCAGTTTGTATAGTACTGCTTTCACACAAACCTATACTCCATCAGCAGAAAATTTAGAACAGCGAAAGGAATTTCAGGATATGAAGTTCGGTCTCTTCATTCACTGGGGTGCATCAAGTGTACTGGGAAATGGAGAATGGGTAATGAACAACCGCAATATTCATGTGAGTGATTATAACAGACTCATCAATGTATTTAACCCGTCAGCATTTAATGCGCAGCAATGGGTGGCAACGGCTAAAGCTGCAGGAATGAAGTATATCACTCTAATTACCCGTCATCATGACGGATTCAGCAACTGGGATACAAAACAATCAAACTGGAAGATTACCAACACCCCTTATGGAAAAGATGCAGTAAAGCAATTGGCAGATGAATGTCATAAGCAGGGCATTAAATTATTCTTTTATTATTCTTTGCTCGATTGGTACCGCTCCGACTACCAGTATGAAACAGGAAGAACAGGAAAAGGAACAGGACGTACTGAAAAAAGTAATTGGGAAAACTATATCCGCTTTATGAAAGCGCAGTTAACTGAATTGCTGACTAATTATGGAGAGATATCAGGAATTTGGTTTGATGGTCATTGGGATCAGCTGGATAATGATGTTGACAAAAAACAGAAGAGCAAAGTAAACTGGCATTATGATGAAATTTATAAACTCATACACGACCTGCAGCCGAAATGTCTCATAGGTAACAACCATCACATATCACCAATTCCGGGTGAAGATTTTCAGATGTTTGAAAAAGATCTTCCCGGTCATAATACTTCTGGCTTTGGCGGTGCTGATATTTCAGCATTGCCACTGGAAACCTGCGAAACCATGAATAATTCATGGGGATACAATATCACCGACAGGAGTTATAAATCTGTAAAGCAATTAATTCATTATATGGTGAATGCAGCAGGACGTAATGCAAATTTTTTATTGAATGTTGGCCCGATGCCAACTGGTGTTATTCAATCAGAATTTACCGATACGTTGAAAGCAATGGGCAACTGGATGGCACAATATGGTGAAACAATTTATGGAACAAGAGGTGATATTGTTGAACCGCAGGAATGGGGTGTGCTCACTGCAAAGGATCAAACAGTATATGTGCATTTGCTTAAGCCAACAGGCAAAAACTATGTTTTTATTCCCGGCGTAACAAAAAAAATAATCGGTGCTCAATCATTTTCAGGGAAGCAGAAACTGAAATTCAAACAACAGCAGGAAGGTGTGTTTGTTTACCTGGAAGGGGTTGAGATAAATTCAATTGATACCGTCATTGAATTAAAATGGCAGTAAAGATTAAAGCAAAATACCCGGGGCCTAATTTCATCAAGTCAGCTAATCAGGAAGTATTACTTGAAATACTGATAGAAAAAGAATCTCAGTTGGTTGGATAGGCTTCTCCTTTTTCCTGTTATTTTAAACTGCCAAGTGGTAATTAAAAAATAAAATCTTCTAAGCACTTTATACATTTACTTCTTTCCACTTTCCTTTTTTAAAGAAGTACCAGGCCGCAACAGCAATGAATGTTTCTGCAATGGGTATTGCAATAAAAGCGCCTGTTGATTTCCAGTCGAGCCCCTTTGCCAGGAAATAGGCCAATGGAATTTGAAATGCCCAGAAACCAAGAAGATTGATAATAGTTGGTGTTTTGGTGTCGCCTGCACCATTCAATGCCTGCGTCATTACCATACCAATACCATAAAAGACATAAGCTGAACCAATGATCTGTAATGCCCTTGCACCGAACTTAATTACCTCTGCATCCTGTGTAAAAATGCGGATGATAGGATTTGCAAAAAACAGGAACAGCAGCATTACAAAACTCATAAAAATGGCATTATACTTTGCTGTCAGTAATACACTCTGTTCTGCACGTTGCAATTGTTTGGCACCAAGATTCTGTCCTACCAATGTTGCAGCAGCATTACTCAATCCCCAGGCAGGTAAAATAAAGAACACCACATTACGGATGGCTATTTGATAACCGGCAGAAGCAGTAGTTCCACCAGTTTCAGCAACCAATCTGGCTAATATAATCCAGCTACCGCTTGCAATAATAAACTGAAAAGTTGCGGGCCATGCAATAGTAACGATCGATCTGATCAGTTTCCAATCGAGATGGAAATGCGCTGCCGTCATTTTTATGGCACCATCTCCTTTCAGCAAATGCCAGCATTGATAAGCAACACCGGCGCTTCTGCCAATAACGGTTGCAATAGCTGCTCCTTTTAAACCATAAAAATGAATAAAGATGGGGCAGAGGATAATGTTAAGAATACTTGCCAGCCATAAACTTTTCATAGCCATGGCGGCATCGCCTGCACCACGGAAAATTCCATTGATGAGAAACAGTAACATAATGGCAACGCTTCCGCCGAGCATGATGCGTGTAAACACGGCTCCATCCCTTACAACATCCGGATGTGCGCCCATCAAGCGTAAAATATCGGCGGCAAAGATTACCCCAATAATGCTGACGATGATGGTTACAATGATTGATATTACCAGTGATTGTGCACCCGCATGTGCAGCTGCTTCCGGATTTTTTTCGCCAATCCTTCTGGCAACTACAGCTGTTGCTGCAGTGCTTAAACCAATGGCAACAGAGTAAACAATGGTGATCACCGATTCTGTTAAGCCAACAGTTGCAATGGCATTTTGTCCGAGTTTTCCTACAAAAAACATATCTACAACCGCAAACACGCTTTCAAGACTCAGTTCAAGAATCATGGGAATGGCCAGCAGGAAAACAGCTTTGCGGATGCTGCCCTGGGTATAATCCATTTGCTCGCCTTTGAGCGCCTGTTTTAGTGTTTGAATATAATAAGATAGCCTGGTTGGGTTATTGGTATTCGTCGTCATGTAATTTTTTTAAACGTATAAGAAACTGAAATAAAGAGTAAAGCAGCGAATGCTTCACTTGTACCGGGAGGTTTGTCTGTAAGACGACTTAGAGCTTCATATGCCTGAAAATAAGATGCCGCAAAACTAAAGAAATTATTTTTGCTTTAAAAATGTGGTTCAGGACGGGCGGAAACTATCAGTGGAAAGCGGTATTTTTAGCCTGTAACATGAATTTTGATTGATTAATGGAAAACAAGTTTGTATTTTTATAATGAATACGAAACACATGAAAAAGATAATCTTCACCCTTACTATGATTTCATTGATCACCGTCGGCTTTTCACAGGCCCGCATTCCTGTCAATGAACCTAATCCAGGCGGCAATACGAATACAAAGCCAAACAATCCGCCTGCCACCACCAATCCTACAACAACCAGTACAAGCAGTGAGCTGAAAAAATACAGTGATCCCCAGAGCCGTTTTACAATTGGCTATCCCGGGGATTGGAAATTTGAAGATAAAACAGAGAGTGCAGTGATTAAGATTACTTCACCTTCAGAAGGAAGTGAAGATAAGTTTAGTCAAAATTTAAACCTGCAAATTGAAACTTTAGCCAGCGGTACCACCATTGAACAGTATGTAAAGACTAATATGGATGGTGTAAAAGAA
>JBEBHT010000423.1:0-3576 GCA_040081135.1 Lacibacter sp.
GTAATGAGCGAAGGCAAAGTCTCCCCTTCCGGGGGAGATTTAGAGGGGGTCTTAGGGGCGGTAACTCTTGGTTCTTATTTACAACAGATCACTTTGTTAACGGATGCAGATAATAAAGATCCCGATTCAGACAGTGTAAAACTGATGACGATCCATGCGGCAAAAGGATTAGAGTTTGGATGTGTGTTTGCTGCCGGGCTGGAAGAAATGTTATTCCCCAATGCAATGAGCATTAACACAAGGGAAGAACTGGAAGAAGAACGACGGTTATTTTATGTGGTGATCACAAGAGCAAAAACAAAACTCTGGATCACTTATGCCAATACCCGTTACAAGTTTGGACAGATTGTACAAAATGAACCAAGCCGCTTCTTAGATGAATTACCTGAAGAACAGGTAGACAAAAGTTTTGCAGGTGGTGGTATGAAAAATCAAAACACAGGATTTGGAAGCGGTTCAGCATTTGACCGGATGAAGGGATGGGGTAACAAATCTGATTATAATGATGCTGCACAGGTGGAGAAAAAATATGGAGCACCACCTAAAAAACAAAGTTCAACACCTTCTTATATAACACCCCCTTCAAGACCGCAAACAGTAGAACATAAACCTGCTGCTGATTTTGTGGCGAGTGATACAAGTAATTTACAGGAAGGTCAAAAAGTAGAACATCAGAAATTCGGTTTTGGTGAAGTGATGAAAATGGAAGGCAGTGCACATAATCCAATTGCCACGGTGAAGTTTGAATTGAATGGTGAGAAAAAGATTATGCTGAATTATGCAAAGCTGCGGATCATTGATTGAGAGTTAGAAAAGTCACAAAGATGAATAACAAAAAAATAAAGTAGATATAGTATAAAGCCCTGAGTATATTCAGGGCTTTATATTATTGTTGTCTGATATTAATTAGCCTGAAGAGCTTTCAGAATATCTGCTGGTTTATTATACCCTTGTGTAAGTTTTAAAATTCTGGATAATTCCTCTCCATAGATATAATCTGCTTTCAGTATTCGTGCAATGGTTTCTACCGGTGTTCCCACTAATTCATTTGCATTACAGAAGCCAACCAACCAAATATCTGAACGGTACCCATTTTTTTTCATAGCATCATAGATTTCGTTAGCGGAATATCCTGCTTGTAAAAAGGTGTACAGATTATATTTGATTTGCCAATTTTCTGGTATGTATTCTACACTCATACCGGGAAGACCTTTCCAACAATTAGGGACCGTAAATTCATTCATAAGACGTGCGTAGTATGCAAATACTGTTTCGAAGTTCAATTTTGAATCTTTCAACATTTTAGCTGCTGTTGGTTCGTTTTTATTCATACCAAACGCTTCATTCAAATTCTTTTCAATATCCCAAGGCCACCATGGTAAAAGATGCATAGCAAAATTTATCCTATGCCCATATGCAAAAAATATTTTATACAAAACAGGCTTAGTGATATTTGGATATTCGGCCACTACCACTGGAATCGTTTCTTTTGAGGTAAATCCTGCATGTCGAAGAATAATTAATTGTTCAACCAGTTGCTCTTGAAATTGTGGAGTATATTGAGGGATAAATGCTTTCAGGATAGCCCCGGCATTTACATTTGCGTTTTTCAGACTGTCAACTACTTTTATTTTTCCACTTATAGTAACTGGTATAGTTAACTTTGGAATATTACCTGCTGGAGAAATAACAGGATTTATCTGAGATAATACTGCCGAAACGCATAAGAAGGCACAAATGAAAAACATTAAAAAACGTTGCATATTGCTTTCAATTTTATTTGTGATAAAAACTGTTACCATTTTATACTGCCTATAATTTCATTTACAATCAAAGGAAAACGCACTTGATCTTCCCTTAACAAACCAACACTGATATAAATAATTTCTTTTGCATCTGCATACCAGAAATGACGTTGATGCATCAACTCCATAAAGAAGTGCTCCGTTGTTTTAAATTTTTTACCACCGATTACAAAATCGGTAATTGGATTTTGCTGGGTATTAATGGCCGGATTCATGCGGGTAGTTAATTTTATCAGCTGATCAATTGTAAGCTTTCCCGTATTCGGTGTACGGATAATCTGTATAATTTCAGACTTATTCGCACTACGCAGAACCAGTTTATTGTCTGTTTGTGCCTTACTCATAAAAATAGAGTTGTAACGGCCCAGCTTATAATCCCATTCCCAGGGGTATTTCAGTGTTACTTTCGGGGGCTGTGTTTTCAGGTGTTTCCATTTTTGAATACTAACAGGCGACAGATAGTTTTCAATAACAGGAACTAGCCATTCCAGAGCTTTCTTCTCGGTTGTAAAACTATCTACCTGTGTTTGACCCATAAGGAAAGTTGCTTCGTATGATGTAGCAATTGCAATTCCTCTTGTATCATTATTATGCCATGTTTTAGGAACAAGCATTCCAATTAACTGTTTGTGCATTATAAAATGATAACGGTGAAGTCCTTCGGCCAGCTCAGGAATTGTGTCAATGGTAACGCCTGGAGGTAAACGCAGACTTTGTGCAGCAATGCTGTTGCAGAAAAAAAGCAATATCAGGATGTTTCGTAGTTGTTTCATAATGAATTATTGTTTTACTATTTCAACCCTGCGGTTGAGCGCTTTGCCTTCTTCTGTTGTATTAGTTGATACCGGGCATAAGGATGCAACTCCATCTGAACCGAGGCGTGCAGGATTGATTTTGCCTGTTGTTACCAGGTAATTTTTTACAGAGAGTGCCCTGTCTTTTGAGAGCTTGCTGTTATTTGCAAATACACCGGTGTTATCTGTATGCCCAACCACATAAATTTTTACGGTTGGGTTTGCATTCAGGTAATCAATAACTGTCTGTAAAGCTTTTTCCGATTCGGGTTTTATGGTAGCTTTATTTACGTCGAACAAAATACCATACAAAGCAATCTTCCCATCACGGTCAATTCCTTCACTCAAATTTACTTCAATATCCTGTTTCATTTCTTCCACTTCCACAATGATAATTTCAAAACCTCTGTCATCCGTATCAACTGCATTTTCTATCTGAAAATAAACGGTCTTGCCGCTTTGCTTCATTTTATAAAAACTTTTGTTTAATGCAAGCGATTCGCCTTTTGCTTTTATAACGGCATTGTAATAATTGGCGTGAATCTGTACACCACTGAACAGGCGTGCTTCTTTTGGATCTTTTGAGTAGGATATTTTAATAAGCCTGCCGCTTACTTCCTTATACTCCCGTTTATCTTTTGTATTTATAAAAGAGTACTTATAAGTATCGAATTCACTTGTTTCGCAACTGCGGATAAAGAAGCCGGGCATACGGGTCATGTATTTGGGTTCAGCGTTTTCGCAGCCGGCCTTGTCCTGTGCATGTACAGTTACTGAAAAGAGTGCAAGGGCAATAAATAGACTTTTCTTCATTGTTGTGTTTTTTATAATAATTGAATTTCTCCAGCTGGTCACTCCTAATAAGGCTTCGCCGGCAGCAATGCCGGGCAAGTTCTGTAAAGTTCTGATGCAGGACAATTGCTAATATTAGTAATAACAGGGCGTATCAAACCAGTTTTTGGCGCAGGGCCATAGAT
>JBEBHT010000059.1:0-15023 GCA_040081135.1 Lacibacter sp.
TTTTATCAGCATCTTCTTTCTTTCTCAATATGGAAAGATGCTTGCCTATATGGAATGCCGCATTACAGCAGCCATAGAATCAAAAACAGATTGCGATTGTGGCAATACTCTTCAAACAACAGATACAGATCAGAACTCTTCACAGCCGCTGCATCAGCATCACCTGAAAAATTATACAGAAGAATTTTTCGACCATGAATGGCTGTTGAAAGAAGAATTCACTGCCAGAAACAATCTACCGTTCACAATATTATTCAGGCAGGATCAATTGCCCGGCTATCTTCAGGGCATCCTTCAGCCCCCACGCTGTTAAGTAATTATTTCCTCATTTGGTGTACACAATGGAAGTTTTCATTGTGTATGTTCTGTTGCTTTGCATCACCATCTGATTCTTATCTATTGATAAGTGCATAATAATGCACGCCATTTTTTTACTTTATAATTTATTGAAATGAAATCAATCTTCATATCCATACTGTTTGCAGTTGCTGCAAGCTATTTATTTGCCCAGCCTCTTAATCAAAAAACAAAAGACCGCAACGGAAACGAAATGCTGATCGGCTGTTGTACAAGGGAAGCATTGTTACTGGAACCGTTTGCAACCTGGTTCGTTCCAAATTACAACAATTACAAAGTTGACACTGCAGTTGCTGAAGAGATTAAAAAAAATATCGGCAATAAAGAGTTTCTGCTTTTTCTTGGTACATGGTGCGGCGACAGCAAACGGGAAGTACCACGCCTTTTTAAACTATTTGATTACTGCAATGTAAAACCTGAACAGATTAAACTGGTGCTGGTAAGTAATCATGACAGTGCATATAAACAAAGTCCCACACACGAGGAGAAGGGAATGAACATATTACGGGTACCTACGTTGATCGTTCTTGAAAACAATAAAGAAATCAACCGCATTGTAGAAAGCCCCATTGAAAACCTGGAGAAGGATCTGCTGAAGATTTTAACAGGGAAGCCTTACCTGTCTAACTATGCAGATATTCAAAGCTCCTTGTATGGCAATCCATTTTTCATCTTAAAAAAATCAGCAACACAGTAAGTAAATGAGAAGCCGCATCAAATGATGCGGCTTCTTTCAAATTATTTTCGTTTGTAAAACACAAAACCATTCTTTTCATATAATATCTGCAGCGCATCTCCGTGATCTTTCATCACCTGCTCTTTAAATGTGTTTTTACTGATAAAATATGTGGGCTTATCAACCGCACTCGTCAGTAACCAGTTCTCATCTTTTGCTTCCTTCCGGTTACCCGGTTTTACTTTTGTATAGAAATATTGTGCATAGCTTTTATAACCCAGTGTACGCACATACACATCCTTCCCTTCTAAGCTTTGATAAAACTCTATCGCCGCATTTTGAGAATACTGCTCGATGCGTGGAGCAAACAAAGTGAGCAGCACCTGCATGGCAGCAATACAGGCAATTAATAAAGTAAAAAATGCACGCTGAAATTTCTTTTGCTGCATCCAGATAAAGACAGCAATCATTGCAAGCAAAAATAATATGCCCGGAATCATCAGCGTATAATTCCAGTTTACATCAGCCTGAATATTTGCCAGCGCAAATGTATCTTTCTGCAGCATCGGTTTCAGCCACTCAATATTTTTTCCAACCAATGGCAATGCAATAAACAATATGCTCCAGATCAAACCAAGAAACAGCAAGCCAAACTTCTGCCAGTTTTTTATCTGGGCAGTACGGTTAACAATTCCATATACAGTTGCTGCAGCTAAATATCCTATTGGCAAATATGCAAAGGAAGAGTAATGAACAATTTTCGTTTTTACAATGGTAAACACAACCATGATCACAATCAAAGATGCAATCATCAGTTTCCGAAAAATCTGCTGACGGGTATTTTCATGAATCTGGTTCCTGTACCGGAAAATCAGCAGTGATGCAGGGAAACATCCAATCAGCACCACAACAAAATGATACAGGAAAAATCCACCATGCCCTGCATCTTTTGTTTGTGCCAAACGAATCTGGTAAGTAATAAATTCATTTACAAACCACCACCCATGCTGTGCAATTTCCAATCCAAACCAGAGAAGAGTTACTGCAATAACGCCAAGTCCCCACCACAAATAATGTTTCAATGCGGCTAATCCTTTGCCACGGTTAAAGAACAAAAACAAAGCATATGTAAGTAATACAACCAGCATTGCAACAGGGCCTTTAGTTAAAATACCCAACCCTGTAAACAAAGCAGAAAGTAATAAAGGCTTCAGTATTTTTTTTCGCTCTTCTTTTGCAGCTAAAAAACTTCCAAGGAAATAAATACCCAGGAAAATAAACAGGTTAAACCAGGGATCAATAATTCCGCTTTTGAAATACATATGTGGCAGGAAGGTTCCTGCATATATCAGCACCCACCAGAATGCAAACTGTTCGTTATGCAATCTTCTGCCAAGGGAAAACAAAACAAGTAAAGTAAGGATCCCGCAAACAGCATTCGGAAGTCTGGCAGCAAATTCATTTACTCCAAATACTTTCATACTTGCCACCTGCATCCAGAAAAACAAAGGTGGTTTTTCCCAGAAAGGTTCGTAGTTAATCTGCACCTGCATGTAATTGTCAGTTGCAATCATTTCTCTTGCACTCTCGGCAAAATTGATTTCATCCCAGTCAAAGAGATGTACTTTCCCCAATGAATGGAAAAATAAAATGGATGCTGCTGCAAGAATAACTAAATAAGATACGAGCCTGTTCATGTTGGTAACGAAGGTAAAAGAAACGCAAAAGTATAAACTGATTGCTCATGAAAACAAAAAACCGGAAGTAAATATCTTACTTCCGGTTAATACACAACTATGAACATCAGCCCAGATAGCCTTTCAAAAGTTTGCAACGACTGCTCGTTTTTAACTTACTGATGGCCTTATCCTTGATTTGCCGTACACGCTCTCTCGTAAGATTGAAGCGTTCGCCAATATCTTCCAGGCTCAGCGGATGATCAACACCGATTCCGAAAAAGAAACGGATTACTTCCTGCTGGCGTTCAGTTAATGTTTTAAGTGAACGGGATATTTCTGTTTGCAAAGATTGATTGTGATCTAATTCTCCGTCAGTTGCTTCAGCATTAGGGTTTTCAAGTACATCCATCAATGTATTTTCTTCACCATCAGATAAAGGTGAATCCATACTCACATGCCTGGCCGATACACCCAAAGTGGAAGAAACTTCTTCAATTTCAATTTCAAGCAAATTGGCTAACTCCTCCGCAGATGGTTCCCTTTCATATTCCTGCTCTAACTGGGAAAAAGCTTTGTTGATTCGGTTTGTAAGACCAACTTTATTAAGAGGAAGACGAACAATTCTTGATTGCTCAGCCAATGCCTGCAGAATGCTTTGGCGAATCCACCAAACAGCATAGGAAATAAATTTAAAGCCCCTTGTTTCATCGAAACGCTGGGCGGCTTTAATCAATCCTAAATTTCCTTCATTAATTAAATCGGGTAATGACAGGCCTTGATTCTGATATTGTTTTGCAACTGATACCACAAAGCGAAGATTTGCTTTGGTTAAACGGTCAAGAGCCCGTTGGTCTCCCTGTTTAATCCGTATAGCCAGTTGTACTTCTTCTTCCGGCGTGATTAATTCTACCTTCCCTATCTCCTGAAGGTATTTTTCAAGACTTTGCGATTCACGGTTCGTGATCGATTTTGTGATTTTGAGTTGGCGCATGCTCATAAGCTTTGGTTTAAGGTTATTGTAGTGGTTTCATGGTTCGGAAAGCAAAACACACGGGCAGTAATCAATCACAAACAAAAAACATTACTATTACCTGCGTATTAAGGCTTTTTATAAAGAATCTAATTTAACATTTCTTGTCAGATCCGCCAAAAAAAAGCCCCATCTGGCTTGATTTTACTCCTAAAAGAGTATTGTCTGTTTAACAAAAATAAAGTCTACCTTAAACAAGAATAAAATATTAAAAATTTTGATTCCTCCATTATTTTTATATTATTGCATCTAATCAGAAGGTGAACCAGCAAAACAAATGAGTAAAAAAGTTTTATACACGTTAGAGTTTCCCGTTAAATGCTCGCCAGGAATTTTATTTGAATTTTTATCAAGCCCTTCAGGATTACAGGAATGGTTTGCAGATAAAGTTGATGAAAGAGATGGAATTTATTCCTTTAACTGGGAAGGATCAGAAGACAAAGCAGAGTTAATGGAAAGTGAGGAAAATAAATTTATCCGTTACCGTTGGGTACACTCTCCAAAAGATGAATACTTTGAATTCCGGATTGAAAAAACAGAAATTTCCAACCAGACAATTCTGTTGATCAAAGATTTTGCCGATAAAAAAGAAATTAAAGATCAAAGCCGCCTTTGGGAATACCAGATCAAAGATCTGTTTCATCGTATTGGCAGTAATTAATCTGCCAGTATGTGCATGTATTGATCAAATACTTTCTTCAGAAAATCTTCCGCACTATCCCAGTCATTCAAATCAAGTTTGTAAGCAAGCTTCAGTATTTTTTTGTCTTTGAGTGCAGCAGCGTCTGTTAACTGAACAGGGTTCATGTTTGTATGTTCAAAATGATGCGCCCATTCTTCATCTGCATAATTAATCCATGCATTGTTTAATTCTCCTCTACTGATTGCATCAGCAAGTACCTGTTCAAACTGCATTTTGTATTTCCCTTTGAGATGTAATGTAATGCTGAAGAAATTTCCCCACCAGAAAAAAGTCCGCACGGCAAAAACATCCTCTTTGCTGAAACAACGGGGGTAATCGAGCATAACATAAGGAAGACCCTCATAATTTTCTCCCTTGGAAATTTTAGGTGGTGTTTTATTTATGGCTGATGGCATTTGCTGCAGAACCGCATCCATTTGCCATGCTTTACTTAACTCACCAAACAGTACAAATACCTTCTGTATAATACTGTTCTTTGTTAAAATCCAACTGGCATCTGTTACCAGTTGCTTCTCAAAAGCTGAAAGACTTACATTTGCTGAACCCGTCATAAAAAAGAAACAGTGATTAAAAAGTTAGACAAACTTATTATAAAAGCATTTATCGGACCGTTTCTGGCTACCTTCCTTATTGCACTGTTTATCCTCGTTTTACAGTTCTTCTGGTTATATATTGATGATTTTGTGGGAAAAGGAATTGATCTGTTTACTTTAGCGCAGTTTATTGCCTATGTAAGTACAACCCTTGTTCCACTTTCCCTGCCCCTTGCCATCTTGCTTTCTTCTATTATGACTTTTGGAAATCTTGGTGAAACCTTTGAGCTGGTGGCGATCAAAAGTGCAGGCATTCCCCTGATAAGATTTATGCGGCCGGTATTTATTTTATCAGGCTTACTGGGAATTGTGGCTTTTGCATTTGCCAACTATGTTATTCCTGTTGCCGAATTAAAAATGCGTACACTGCTGTATGATATACGTGTTGCCAAACCGGCATTCGATATCAAAGAAGGCATCTTCTATAAAAAGCTCGATGGCTATACCATTAAGATCGGCCGCAAAGAACAGGACTCCATCATACACAATGTGGTGATTTATGAAAGCAGTTACACACTGCAGGATAACATCATCTTGGCCGATAAAGGAACCATGACCATTTCGCCCGATCAGCGATTTTTATATTTCAACCTGGAGAACGGATGGCGCTACCAGGAAAAAGGAAATGCCGGTACTATTGAAACAGATTATTACCGGCTTGGTTTTAAAGAATATAAAAAAGTATTTGACCTCAGTTCCTTTAAACTGACCAAGACGGCCGACTCAACATTCAAGAGTTATTACAAAATGCTTAGTCTTAGTCAGCTGTCGACTGTTGTTGACTCCCTGAAAAAATTAACCATCAATTCCGGTATAAAAGCAAAGCGTGACATTGAACCCCTTCTTCCATTGCAGGCCATACCCGACAGCATCTGGAAAAAAGCAAAGCCATTGGCAAAAAAGATAAAAAAAACGGATGCACTGATTCCCGACAGCCTGAAAAAAACGGTATACAATTCTTTAGAGATGAAAGTAGGGGGAATCAAAAACCAGGTTGATTACTTATACTATGATTATAATGAACAGAAAAAACAATTACGATTTCATGAAGTGGAACGTCACCGAAAATTCACTTTATCCTTTGCCTGTATTGTTTTGTTCTTAATTGGTGCTCCTCTTGGCTCTATCATCCGCAAGGGAGGGCTTGGTTTGCCGCTCGTAATTTCTGTTTTCTTTTTTATTGCCTTTCATGTAACCAATACAAGCGGCGAAAAGCTGGTAAGGGAAGACGTGCTGATGCCATTCTCAGGTATGTGGCTTTCAACCATGATCCTGATTCCTTTTGGCATTTTTCTTACGTGGAAAGCCATGCAGGATTCCAATCTTTTTAACTCAGAGTTTTATTACAGGGCTTTACGAAGACTGAAACTAAGCCGCTTTTTAAAAGAAAAAGTAAAATAGGTTCTCAGTAATTGGTCGTAACTTATCACATTAAATTTACCGTTATGTCAAAACATATTTCACGCCGAAACTTTATCAATCAATCTGCAAAAACAACAGCAGCATTATCCATTGCAGGCATCATCAGCGGAGATCTGATTGCCGGTTGTTCACCTGCAAAAGTGCTTGGCGGCCTGGGAATTAAAACAGGCTTTGATCAAACTCCTTTACCTTATGCATTTACTGCACTGGAACCGGCGATTGATGCATTAACAATGGAAATTCATTACAGCAAACATGCGGCTGCGTATGCAACCAATGTAAAAGATGCTGCAAAGGCCGAGAATATAGACATGACAAAACCATTGGAAGATGTGTTTGGAAAAATTTCAAAGTATTCTGCCAAGCTGCGTAATAATGGCGGCGGACATTATAATCATGAACTGTTCTGGAGATGTATGAAAAAAGATGGCGGTGGACAACCTTCCGGAAAACTGACCGGACTCATCAATCAGTCATTCAACAGTTTTGATGCCTTTAAAACACAATTTGCTGATGCAGGAAAAAACCGTTTCGGCAGCGGATGGGCATGGCTGTATGCAGATAAAGACAAACAACTCCGCATTGGTTCTACGCCTAATCAGGATAACCCATTAATGGATATCAGCGATATTAAAGGAACACCCCTGCTTGGCCTTGATGTTTGGGAACATGCTTACTATCTCAAATATCAAAACAAAAGGGCCGATTACATCAATGCCTGGTGGAATGTGGTGAACTGGGAGTTTGTTCAGCAACGATACGAAGCAATTTAACTTTTTTACACATCGTAGTTTTTCCCGCTTTCGGGTATTGCAATTGGCTGCCTGAAACTTTATCTTCATAGCAGAACCAACTGCCATGAAGAGTATCTCCCTAGTTATTTTTTTGTTTGCCGGTACAATCATCATGATCGGCGTTATGCGCTGGCATGGAAATCCATTAACAAAAACAGCAACCACTAAAGCAGGCATTGTTGCACTTGAATTTGCAAAAACCAAACAGAGGGCTGATGAAATTACAAACACCTGGAGCAATGCAGGTTTACAGCAGCATGCAGTCAACAACACCTACATCGATTTTATTTTTATCTTTTTTTACAGCCTGTTTCTTTTCAGTGCTAACTGGTTATTCTCTATCAAACAAAAATCCGTTATAAAAAAAGCTATTCAGCTTATTGCATTGTGTGGATTAACTGCAGGGCTATTGGACATTATTGAAAACTTTTTCCTGCTGAAAATGCTTCACCTCAACATCAGCAACAGCGAAGCATTTATTACCTGGTGGCTGGCAGCTATAAAATTTGCACTTGTTGCTATTGCCCTCCTCTGCCTATTCATAAATTTAATTCTTCTTCCTTTTCGTAAAACAAAACCTTCATCAATATGAGCACCATTACTATTGCAACCTTCAACTGCGAAAACCTCTTTCGCCGTTTTAAATTCAATGAAAACCTTTCGGAAACAAAAATTGACAACTCAATTAAGGATGGTTTTATTATGGATAAAGCCATCTTGCAAACCATTACACAAACCGAACGGAAATTAACAGCTGATGCTATCAGGGCAACAAAGGCAGATATTGTTTGTCTGCAGGAAGTTGAAAACATGGATACACTGAAGAATTTCCTGTCGACTCATATGTCTTCCGCAGGTTATAAATACAGGATGTTGATTGATGCCAAAGATCCACGCTTTATTGATGTGGCACTCATCAGCAAAATACCATTCGGCAATGTAAAAACACACCAGTTTAGTGAAACAGGAAAAGTCTTTTCAAGAGATTGCCTGGAAGTTGAATTTGATATTGACGGAAAATCATTGACGCTTTTTGTGAATCATTTTAAATCCATGTTCGACAGAAGTAATAAAACTCCTGCACAGAAAAGAGCAATTACAGGAGCTAAACGAACATCACAATGCAATGCAGTTTTAAACATCATCAAAGAAAAATATAAATACAGTCCGCAAAAAAGCAACTGGGTTGTTGCAGGTGACCTCAATGATTATCCCGACGATACAACAAGTTTGAAACCCCTGCTGGAAAGTGCATGGATGGAAAATGTAGTGCAGACAAGAATAACAGACCCTTCTGAACAATGGACACATTTCTGGGATACAACTACTGTTCCGGTTGATGAGCGTTATAAACAAATCGATTATCTTTTTCTGTCGAAAAGTTTAGCTGACGCTAATCCTGCAGCTAAGCCTGTGATTGTAAGAAAAGGCATTGTAACCAAAGCAACCAAATATACAGGGCCACGTTTTACAGGTGTAACAGATAAACAGGGAGCATCTGATCATTGTCCTGTTGCTATTACAATCAGCATCTGAGTCATCCTTTCAAAACCTTATCATCATGCAACGTTTCAAAAAATGGTTCAAACATAACTTCGGTTATATTACTGAACGGTTTAAAGATTTCGGAACAGTAGTGAGACCCCTGTGGGTGATTCTGTTATTCCAGGTATTAGTGGCGTTTGCATTTGTTGGTGCACCACAGGGACAGGACATGCTGCTCACATATATTATCGACTTTAAACAGGAATGGAGAAGTCTTGGATGGTTCTGGCTTGCACTGCTTTGCTTAAGTGCAGCATCAGAATTTGGAAGCCGCCTGATCATTTACTTTTCTGATCTTACAACTCATGAACTGGAAGTAAGAAGAGTACGCTTCAGAAAACTTTTTCAGAAACATCTTTCCAAAGTATTCCTGTTTGCACCGGTTTTTTTTGTTACCTGCGGATTTATACTTGCCTACCGGAGATTGTCTAAAGGTGACTCGATTGATGCCTTTGAATATAAAGACCCGCTGCTGTCTTTTATTATTATCCTCTTATTTCTTGCTATCCTGGTATACCTGCTTTACTTGGTCTATTTTGGCAAGCTGAAAAAAACGCTGTACCAGTTACCTTTCAGCCGCCTGCAGAAATATGTGTTCACAAAACTGTACAGTATCACTAAAGAAAGATGGATTACAAGGGTGCAGGAAATTGATGGAGTGAAAAAACAGGTATTGGTAAAAGTTGGCGGTATTGATTTTATAAAACCGCTGATGAAACGTTTTTACATTGTCTTTTTAATGCCGGCTGCCTTCTTTATTCTGTTCTTCAGTTTTTTGCCCGTTAAAGGATATGATCTTGTTGGTGCTTCTGCTTTGATCTGTATGTCCTTTGCTTGCTGGATCATTGTGTATTGTTCACTTAACATACTGGATAAAGTACAGCCGTTGCGTTTTAAAATGCCCTACCGTCTTTCATTAATTGTGATTGTATTGCTTTTTTCCTGGTTCAACAACGATCACCCGGCAAGAATTGCTGCAATGAAAACAACAAAGACCGATGAACGCAAACTGATTCATGAATACTTTGATGAATGGGTGGAAGCAAGACAACTTGATACAACTAAAAACTTCCCGGTTATTTTTATTGGTGCAGAAGGCGGTGCCTTACGAACAGGTTGTTTTACTTCTATGATGCTGGCAAGATTGCAGGACTCTCTTCCTAACTTTAAAAATTATGTATTCTGTTACAGTGGTGTTAGCGGCGGCTCTCTTGGTGTAAATTTTTTTAATGCCTTAACTCAGGCACCATCTCTTCCAGCCAATTATCAAACAGTAACCAGGAATTTTTACAACAAAGATTTTTTATCGGCCACAACAGGCAAGCTCATTTTTGCGGAGATACTCAACGCCTTTATTCCAAGGCTTGTACCGGTGTTCGACCGTGCACAGGCACTGGAGCGTACATGGGAAAACAGCTTTGAAGAAGCAACGGGGTTGAAAGATGATGCTAATTTACTTGCGACAAACTTTTCAACTCATGCAGGTAACCCGCAGCAGAAAACAAATTCAGTTGTGCTCATTAATATTACCGAAGTGGAATCAGGATCAAGAACTATCTGGAGCAATGTACAGATCGATCCGGTTAATTTTAAAAAGGTAATTGACTTGCAAAAAAAATCACTGGTGCAGCTGCCTTACAGTACAGCCATCAGTTTAAGCGCAAGGTTTCCATTGGTATCACCTGCCGGTGCAATTGAATGGAAAAAAGATAAACGCCTGCACTATGTTGATGGAGGTTATTACGAAAACAAAGGAGCCTTGGGAATTGCAGAAGCACTGGAAGCCATTAAAAAATATTCAAAGTTTAAAAACAAAGCAGAGTTTTTTGTACTGCAGTTTCACTTCAGTGAAGAAAGTGAAGGTGAATACAGCGGTATCCAGTTTTTAAATGATCCCCGTGAAATACTGGGAGCTATTACCAATGTAAGAAGCGGGCATACAAATTACAGTTATGAAGAACTGTTCAGAACCTGCAAAGAATACAATGGTGTATTGATTCCATTACATCTGCCACTCGATGGGCATAAGGTTCCTATGAACTGGGTATTATCAAGTGCTGCTTTAACAAGGCTTGAACATGTGTGCAATGGAATGCTGCGGAAAGAAATGAACCTGCGGCCACTGCTCGACCGGTTACATGAACTCCCTAAATAGGCACAGCCCCTGCAGAAAACATCTTCACAAAACTGAGCAAGCGGGAAGTAGAATCTGCAGAGGCTGTTATGGTTGCAAATGTAAACGGGAAATCTTGTTCCGTGTTGCATTATTGGCAATCTTTTTTTCTTCTTCACAATTCGTTAACCCGCTATTTCAGAACCTACGACGGTTGTCATATTTCCAGATGAGGAAAAACAGGCTTTTCAATTGAACTGAATTTTTCAGGCAGCTTTCTGTAAATAAAACAGTTGCGAGTTTTGAGAAAGGGTTGCCAACTTTTTGTAAAGTTGGCAACCCTTAGCAACATTGTTTGCCCGAATATCCTACATTCGTCTTCCAATCTTAATTATCAACTTTCAAATACTATTGTTATGCAAGCCTGGAAAGAATATCAGGAAAAAAACAAAGACCGTTTCCTGAACGAATTGCTCGATTTATTACGCATCCCCTCCATCAGCGCTAAAATTGAAAACAAGGCCGACATGGTTGTCTGCGCCGAAGCGGTTAAAGCAAGATTGCTGGAAGCGGGTGCTGATAAAGTGGTGATTTATGAAACAGCAGGACATCCTGTTGTGTATGGTGAAAAATTTGTGGATGCTTCCAAACCAACTGTATTGGTTTATGGACATTATGATGTGCAGCCGGTTGATCCGTTAAACTTATGGAACAGCCCACCATTTGAACCTACCATTAAAGATGGAAAAATATTTGCCCGTGGTTCAGCTGATGATAAAGGACAGTTTTACATGCATGTAAAAGCATTGGAAACAATGGTGCAAACCAATTCACTCACCACCAACATGAAGTTTATTATTGAAGGTGAAGAAGAAGTGGGAAGTCCAAACCTTGCAACCTTTGTAAAAGCCAACAAAGAATTACTCAAAGCTGATGTGATCCTCATCAGCGATACCTCCATGATCAGCATGGAAAACCCTTCCATTGATATTGGTGTACGTGGACTGAGTTATATTGAAGTGGAAGTAACAGGGCCGAACCGTGATCTGCACAGCGGTGTGTATGGTGGTGCTGTTGCCAACCCCATCACTATCCTGGCAAAGATGATCGCCAGTTGTCATGATGAAAACAATCATATCACTATTCCAGGTTTTTATAATGACGTAGTGGAAGCAACTCCTGAAGAGCGTAAGCTGATGGCTGCTGCTCCTTATGATGAAAAAGAATTTAAAGCAGATTTAGGAGTAACAGAACTCTGGGGTGAAAAAGGATTTACCAGTAATGAACGCACAGGTATCCGTCCAACTCTTGAACTGAATGGCATCTGGGGTGGTTATACCGGTGAAGGTGCAAAGACAGTACTTCCATCAAAAGCATTTGCAAAAATTTCTGCAAGGTTAGTCCCCAATCAATCATCAACAGTGATCACTGAAAAACTCATCAGCTATTTTCAAAGCATTGCGCCGGCAGGTGTAACGGTGAAAGCAAGTGAGCATCATGGTGGCGAACCTTATATGACTCCTGTTAACAGCAAAGCCTACAAAGCTGCTGCTGCCGCAGTGAAAGATACATTCGGAAAAGATCCTATTCCTGTGCGTGGTGGCGGAAGTATTCCTATCTGTGCATTGTTTGAACAGGAACTTGGAATTAAGATTGTATTTATGGGATTTGGATTAGACAGTGATAACCTGCACAGCCCGAATGAAAAATATGATATTGTAAATTTTTATAAAGGCATTGAAACGATTCCTTATTTCCATAAGCATTTTGCGGAGATGTAGAATAACTTGCCACAGAGGCACGAAGGCACAAAGAAAATTTCTTTGTGCCTTTTTTGTCTGTCCTTATTTTTTGGTGCAGATCAGGCAGCTTATTGTAAAAAAATCTATAGTAGTAAATGCAATTGTGCTACCCACAATTAAATAAGAGTATAAAGCAAATGATGAAAATCAACAGTTTGTAAGGTTTGAAATTGGAAGGGGTTGCGTATATTAGAGTGTTGGCTACAAGCTTACGATTATTCTCACATGACACACCGTTTAATATTTTTCATGAGCCTTTTTTCCTTATTTGCCTGTAGTGATAGTTCGAAAAATAAATCTAGTTCAAACCTTACAGAGTTAGACACTATTTCATTCGCAGAACTTTCAAAGAAGTCATACGATTATTTAAAAGCACAGCAAGAGAGTTCCAATAATTTATACAAAATTGGCAAATACCAAAATTGGTTTTATGATCAATATACTGGCGAACTAACATTTAGTGATAGCGGAGTCAAAAAAGTTATCATAGACTATGAAGAAGTTGGTTCGTTGTCTTATAAATCTAATACTTGGCTTTGGGCTTGGGAAAATCCGAACTTAGAAGAAAAAGTAAAGAAAGAAATAGGGCAAGTAAAAGACTATGGGAATAAAAGAAGTTTCAAAAAACTTACAGATCCCAAATGGAAAGCTGATGAATATGATGCTTGGGAAATGACTGCTATTGCAGCATATCTTATGAAGGCGAAAGGGGCATATCGGGTTCCTTCAAAAGATAGTTTGTTACTTTCTTTCATGATTTATAAAAGAATTCGATGGGCAGACTCGTCAAAGACCCAATAATTTTCGAAACTTCATTAAAGAAGCCAACCGGCAGTCAACATGGGTATTGCTGGCAAGCAGGGCTACACCTTGGTTCGTGTCTTCACGAACCAATTTAATCTCACCCCTTATTTCGGGTCGTGAAAACACAACTTAGAGCGAAGTAATTCTTAAAAACTTATCTGTTTTTACTTTTCCAATTTCATTGTACTCTCGATTTTGGAATGCAGTATTTATCTTCATCTTGTGATTGTTGAAGGATCGTTGAATGGTAATTATTAACAGAATATAATTTTGCTCCTACGTTAATATCCCAATGAAAAAAGCGGCAAAATCATGTGGAAAATGTGGGTTAAAAATAGGTTGACAAAGGATTAGAAATATTCAACTAAAAACCATGATATTGCATGCTTGGCTGCGGGATTAGAAATATTCACCCTGCCATGTAAATTGCTGCCGGTTGAATGAAAACATAAAAGGACCGAACCAATAGTTGCCGTTTGCTGAAAAATATTGCTGAATCACAGCAATCAAACAAAAGACTAAGTGATCAGTTTTATGTTTGTTTTCATAACCAAAAACGGTTCGTTTATGGATGTACTAATGGTACATTGTGAGAAATGCGGCAAGCCACTTCCAGATGGAAGTAAGTGGGTGTCGCCGTGCAGTATGATGGTGTTTATAGAAAAAGAAGAAGGGGGCTCAACACCCCCAAAAGTAGATTCATGTAAATGCCAAGTAAACAAAAAAGCGAAGTCTGGCGCTTAAAGTTTCTCCCCTCTGTTGGTCGCAGGGGGGTTCTTTTTACTTACAATAGATTACAATAGTAAGATTATTCCTGTATACAAGAAGCAAAAACTGACCGAAAATTGAGCACGCTCTTATAACAAATTGACTATCAATAAAGGTAATTTGCCCGGATTCTATGCCTTAGTTCGTGTCTTCACGAACCAATTTAATTTAACCTTATTTCGTTTCGTGAAGACACGAACCGGGGCCTGGATGACCCAATTTCTTTTATAAAAGTTGTTCATTTTAGATGGAAATGCATCATATGAATGCTCAATTGTTTATTATGAAGCAAAAAAAGATACTGCTGATTATTAGTGCCGGTATTATCCTCTTAGCCTTTTCATCTCAGAAACAAAAAGATGCCGTCGATGATGACAGATTCCTTGTATATAAAGTGAATACTAAAACACAAGACATTCGGTTTTATCTTAAAGATGAAAACAATGTGACTTTCGGAAGCATAGAGAATTTGAAAAACTGGCTTGCGAAAAGAAAAAAGAAACTGGTTTTCGCAATGAATGCAGGCATGTATAAACAAGATCAGTTGCCATTAGGTCTCTACATCGAGAACCAGAAAGTTATTGCCCCAATTAATAAGTCAGCAGGATCGGGGAATTTTTATTTGCAACCTAACGGGGTGTTTTATATAGGTACAAACAATTCTGCTCAGATTTCCAAAACAAAAAACTTTCCTGGTAATAAAGGAGTAAAATTTGCTACTCAGTCAGGTCCTATGC
>JBEBHT010000060.1:0-15006 GCA_040081135.1 Lacibacter sp.
GACAGGCCACCGTCGTGGCCGGCCTCGGCGATGCGCGGCAGCGCCTGCACCACCGCGTAATTGGTCATCACGGCATTGGCAGCGATCTATATCAACAAACTTTCTACTGACACAAAGAATATTTTAGTTGCTAATTATAACACCATTGATTATTCCCGGCAAATGCTGATTGCACTGGATGAAAACATTGAAAACCCATCAAGCAAAACAAAATTTGAAACCAATCTCGTAAAACAACAGAAGAACATAACTGAGCCTGGTGAAATGGAATTAACCGATAAACTATCTGACGATTTTGATGAGCTTCGGAAAAAAAATAGAGACACGGCTCTGCAAAAAATAATCCGGAAAGACCTGACTGATTTAATGCTGCTGAATATGGAGGCCATTCACCGCAAAAGCAGTGTTGCGCAAAAAACGGCCGATTCTGCCACTTTCTGGATTGCACTTTCAGGAACCATTTGTTTTTTGATCGCCTTTACATTACTCATTAACCTGCCCGGGAATATTGCCAACCCCATTAAAGAATTAACAGAAAGCATCAAAGGTATTGCTGCAAAAAATTATTCGCAGCGGGTGCATTTTGAAAAGAATGATGAGTTTGGTGAACTCGCCAATGCATTTAATTCAATGGCGGAAAAGCTGGAAGAATATAACAGCAGTAATATTTCCAAACTCATGATGGAAAAGAAGCGAATTGAAACCCTTATCAACAACATGCATGATCCGGTAATAGGGCTTGACGAAAACAAACGCATTTTATTTATTAATAACACTGCATTGAAAATTGCCGGTTTAAGAAATGAAGAAACCATTGGAAAACCTGTTCAGGAAATTGCGATGACCAACGATTTGATCCGTTCATTAGTTCAGGGTTTATTCAGCAAACCTTCAACTGAAAAAGCAGAGCCTGTAAAAATTTATGCCGATAACAAGGAAAGTTATTTCGAAAAAGAAATCATTCCAATCAACATTACACCCACGGGTGAAAAAACAGAAACACATATTGGTGATGTAATCCTCTTGCAAAATATTACCCCGTTTAAAGAACTTGATTTTGCAAAGACAAATTTCATAGCAACCGTTTCGCATGAATTAAAAACTCCAATCTCTTCTATTAAAATGAGTCTGCAGTTACTGGATAATCAGCAGATCGGAACTGTGAATGAAGAACAGAAAAATTTATTAAACAGTATAAAAGATGATGCAGACCGTTTGTTGAAAATTACAGGTGAATTACTGAACATGACCCAGGTGGAGAGCGGAAATATTCAGCTTGCTGTCATGGCTTCAGATATTAGTGAGCTTATTAGTTATGCCATCAGTGCCAATAAATCGGCAGCAGAACAAAAGCAGATTCAACTGCAGGTAAATGATCCTGGCAACTTACCGAAAGTACTGGCCGATACAGAAAAAACGGCCTGGGTTGTAAACAATCTTCTTTCAAATGCAATCCGTTATTCGTATGAAAATTCTGTTGTGCAAATCAATTTGTCAGCATCAAATAAACAGGTATTGATTTCTGTAAAAGATACGGGACAGGGAATTGCACCGCAGTACAAAGACAAAATATTTGACCGTTACTTCCGCATACCCGGTTCACAAAAAGAAGGTACAGGTTTAGGGCTGGCAATCAGCAAAGAATTTATTGAAGCACAGGGTGGACAAATTACAGTTGAAAGCGATTTTGGAGCAGGAAGTACATTCTCCATCAGTTTAAATCAATCAGTATAATTTTAATTGCCTTTCTTATGCCAAAAGCTGCAATCCTTACATTTGCAGTTCAATTTAATGACTAATCATGTCCATCAAAATTCGTCGTGCAGTAAAAGAAGATTGTCCAAGATTACTCGAATTAGTTAATGAACTGGCTTTGTATGAAAAAGCGCCAGAGGAAGTAACTGTTACACTGGAACATTTTGTTGAAAGTGGTTTTGGCAGTAATCCTGTGTGGTGGGCATTTGTTGCTGAAGAAGATGGATTGGTGCAGGGCTTTGCATTGTACTATATCCGTTACTCCACATGGAAGGGACAGCGAATGTATCTTGAAGATATTTTAGTAACAGAACAGGCAAGAGGAAAAGGGTTGGGCAAATTATTGTTCGATCAGCTGATTGAAGAAGCTAAAGAAAAAAACTTCAGTGGTATTGTTTGGCAGGTGTTGGAATGGAATGAGCCAGCCATTAATTTTTATAAAAAGTATAATGCCAATCTTGATCCGGAATGGATTAACTGTAGTATTAATACCCCTCCGCCCCTAAAGGGGGACTTTTAACCCTCCGAACATTTTACTTTTACAACTTAATTAGCATAATATAACATCACTAAAAAATGCAACTGAAGTAACTCAGTTGCATTTTTATATGTAATATTTAATCAAACTGCTTCAAAGTCCCTTTAGGGATTTAGGGTTTAATTCACACCATCCACTACCATTTCTTTATTAATCTTCTGCACCAATCCCTGTAGCACTTTACCCGGGCCAACTTCTGTAAACTTACTTGCGCCATCGGCAATCATCGCCTGCACACTTTGTGTCCAGCGAACAGCACCGGTTAACTGATCAATTAAATTTTGTTTGATCTCATCTTTATCCAGAACCGCCTTAGCAACTACGTTTTGATAAATGGCACATTGAGCAGTATAAAAACTGGTGCTTTCAATTTTCGCTTTCAATTCCTCACGTGCAGGTTCCATTAAGGGACTATGAAATGCTCCTCCTACAGGAAGTACCAATGCTCTTTTTGCACCGGCAGCTTTCATCTTTTCACAGGCAATATCAATTCCTTTTAATGAGCCGCTGATAACCAGTTGACCGGGACAGTTGTAATTCGCAGGCACAACTATTTCACCTGTTTCATCCTGTACCTGTTTGCAAACCTCTTCTACTTTATCATCAGCCAGTGCAAGTACCGCTGCCATGGTTGATGGATTCAACTCACATGCTTTCTGCATGGCCTTTGCACGCACACTTACTAATTGCAATGCATCTTCAAAACTTAACACTCCATTCGCCACCAATGCACTGAATTCTCCCAATGAATGACCGGCAACCATATCAGGTTTAGCACTCTCGATTGTTTTATATGCAACCACCGAATGTAAAAACACAGCCGGTTGTGTAACATTTGTCTGTCTTAAATCCTCGTCTGTTCCAGTGAACATGATATCTGATATCCGGAAACCCAATATTTCATTCGCCTGTTCAAACAATCGTTGAGCCGACACACTTCCTTCATATAAGTTTTTTCCCATTCCACTAAACTGTGATCCCTGCCCGGGAAATACAAATGCATGTTTCATACTGTATAATTTATGGGCCAAAAATAAAGAAGTCTGTTACAATAAATGCAACAGACTTCATGAATTAGTTTTTTATCCTTTAATGAAATTTTCCGGAGATCAGTTTCATAAACTCACTCCTCGTCGAGTCTTTCTGAAATTCACCTGAAAAAGCAGAAGTGGTGGTAACAGAATTTTGTTTTTGCACGCCACGCATCATCATACATAAATGCTGCGCTTCAATAACCACTGCAACACCCATCGGGTTAAGGGAATCTTTAATGGCTTCAAGTATTTGCGTAGTCAGTCTTTCCTGCACCTGCAAACGTCTTGCATACACATCCACTACCCTTGCAATTTTACTTAAGCCTGTAATTACTCCATTCGGAATGTAAGCAATATGTGCCTTGCCAAAAAATGGAAGCATATGATGTTCGCACATACTGTACAACTCTATATCTTTTACAATAATCATTTCACTTACTTCTTCATGAAACCTGGCGCTGTCAAGAATTGCTTTTGCATCCATCTGGTATCCCTGTGTAAGATATTGCATGGCCTTTGCCATACGTTCAGGTGTTTTCTGCAGCCCTTCACGTTCTGCATCTTCACCTAATAAGGTCAATGCGCTCTTGTAATTTTCAATCAGTCCTGAAGTAATATTCTCTTCGTACTGCTCTGTTTTTTTATAAGCCATAATAATGTTTGTCGTTTATAGTTTGTTTACCGGCTTCATCTCATTCTTCACCGACATTTACGTCGCACTCTTGTACAGTATTTCTTTATTCGTCTTCGTTTTAATCATAAATCATTTTTCACTTCGTACATCGTACTTCTTACATCATACATCTAATCATGCCGGGTACTCTACAAAATTCCTCGGCGTTTCGTATAACCTGATCTGCAAATCCTTTTCTGCATCAATATGCGGCCGCAGCAAATCATAAATAACAATCGCAATATTCTCTGCTGTTGGATTAAGTTTCTTAAACTCTGCTGTATCCATGTTTAAATTCTTATGATCGAACCTTTCGTGCACTTCACGTTTAATTAAATCACTCAATTGTTTCAGATCCATTACATATCCTGTATCTGCATTGGGCACACCGGTTATTTTTACCACCAGCTCATAATTGTGCCCATGAAAGTGTGGGTTATTACATTTCCCAAAGACTGCGTCATTCTGTTCAAAACTCCACGATGGATTATATAAACGATGGGCAGCATTAAAATGTTCGTGCCGGAAAACAGATACTTTCTTTTGCGTCATATATTCTGTAAATAAAATGGCCCGTTTTGCTTTCAACAAAGTCAAATGCGGGTATTTATGTGATATAACAAGGTACGCAGTAAAAGGTTTACTCTCCGTAATATTCTACATATATGCGGGGAGTTTCGTAGAGCTTTACACAGTGCAAAATCACTCCTTCAGGCAAATGCGGAACCAGTTGCTGCCAGATACCAACAGCCAGATTTTCAGTAGAGCACATTTTATCACGCATAAAGTCAACATCCATGTTCAGGTTCTTGTGATCGAGTTTTTCAATCACATGAATCTTCATCAGGTCACTCAGCTTTTTTACATCAAATAAAAAGCCGGTGTCTTCATTTACCTTTCCTTTAATGGTGACAAAGAGATCAAAATTGTGTCCGTGCCAGTTTTCGTTGGCACAGATTCCGAAAACAGCATCATTCTTTTCCTTACTCCAGGCCGGATTGAAGAGTTTATGAGCCGCATTAAAATGTTCAAGTCTTGTTAAGTAAACCATGCTTCACTTATTAAAATCCCTCACAGCAATTGGGCGGAGGAATTAATGAGGCGCAAAGTTAATAAGATTGAAGCATTTTAGTGGTATTCTGGATTTTGTTTTAATCTTGCTTAAAAATACGCATGAACTGTCTTGTAGTATCGGCCACTATTCTTGAAATAAAGCCCTTTATTCAACATTGCCGCATCAGCGATAAGCTCAATTATATTGACCTGGAACTTGATTTCCTCATCACAGGAGTTGGTTCAATTAATACCACCTATGCCTTAATGAAACACCTGCAGGTAAAAAAACCGGATGTGATTATTATGGCAGGCATTGCCGGGGCAATGTCAAACAAATTAAAACTGGGCGATGTAGTTGTGATTAAGGAAGAAGCCCTGGCAGATCTGGGTGTGCAGGAAAAAGATGGTTACAAAGATGTATTTGATCTGAAATTACTTTCTTCCAATAAATTCCCTTTCACCAAAAAGAAGTTAGTTAACCCTTTTTCAACATTGATGGAGCGTACTTTATTACCATCAGTAAATTCCATTACCGTTAACCAGATTACCAGTTCAAAGAAAACTGGCGAACTTTACAGCAAGAAATACAAAGCTGCCATTGAAAATATGGAAGGAGCTGCTTTGCATTTTGTTTGTATAAAAGAAAATATTCCATTTGTACAGATAAGAAGCATTTCAAATTATGTTGGCGTACGGAATAAAAAGAAATGGCAACTGAAAGAAGCAGTTGAGAACCTGAACAAAAATCTCATCAGGCTGATTGAAAGTTTATAAAATAGTTTGCAATGAAATTGACTCTTGGTTTTTCACCCTGCCCCAATGATACATTCATTTTTGATGCACTGGTGAATCATAAAATAGATACTGAAGGATTTGAATTTGATGTCCAGCTTGAAGATGTGCAAACACTGAATGAATTGGCATTACAGGGCAAGCTGGATATTTCAAAAATCAGTTATGGTGTTTATCCACGGATTACAGATCATTATCATTTACTGAAAAGCGGGGGCGCTTTGGGTAAAGGAGTCGGACCATTGCTGATTGCAAAATCGAAAGATGAAAACTGGAAATCAAAGATTGAAAACTACACAATTGCTGTTCCGGGTAAAAACACAACTGCACATTTTTTATTTACACAGGCTTTTCCAAATACGAAGAACAAACAGTTCATGGTGTTTCATGAAATTGAAGAAGCAGTTTTAAGCGGAAAAGTTGATGCAGGTGTCATCATTCATGAAAACCGTTTTACCTATGAGCAAAAAGGATTGGTAAAGCTGATTGATCTTGGTGAATACTGGGAGGAAACAACAGGGTATCCTATTCCACTGGGAGGCATTGTTACACATCAGCGGATTGATGCATCAACTCAGCAAAAGATTGAACAGCTCATTCGCAAAAGCCTGGAGTATGCATTTAAACATTATCCAACTGTAACTGATTATGTAAAAAAGCATTCACAGGAAATGAGTGAAGATGTGATGCGTCAGCATATTGATCTGTATGTAAACAATTATTCACTTGATCTGGGAGAAGATGGAATGAAAGCTGTGGAACAGATGATGAAGATTGCAGCTCTTCACTAAGTGATTTACTTTTTTAATGCTTTGCTGTACACTTCGAGGCAACGTTTTCTTGCCACATCATGCATAACGATTGGTTGTACATAATTAAATCCTTCAAATTCCGGCACCCATTTACGGATATATTTTAATTCAGGATCAAACTTCTGTGTTTGCAGGTAAGGATTGAAGATGCGGAAATAGGGAGCAGCATCACAACCGCTTCCTGCAGCCCATTGCCAACCACCATTGTTGGCAGCCAGGTCAAAGTCCAATAATTTCTGAGCAAAGTATGCTTCACCCCAGCGCCAGTCGATCAGTAAATGTTTGGTGAGAAAAGAAGCAACAATCATACGTACACGGTTATGCATAAACCCGGTTTCATTTAATTCCCGCATACCTGCGTCAACAATTGGATAACCCGTTTGTCCTTCGCACCATTTCTGAAATTCAGATTCATTGTTTCTCCATTCAATTAAATCATACTCTTTTTTAAATGATTGATTTTTTCCAACCTGTGTGAAATGCCAGAGGATCATATGATAAAAATCACGCCAGATCAATTCATTCAAAAAAGTTTCATTCAGATCTTTTACATGCTCTGCAAGTTCACGGATGCTGATGGTGCCGAAACGAAGATGAACACTCAGCCTGCTTGTTCCGTTGATTGAGGGAATATCTCTTTGCTCTTTATACTTTAGTATGATCTCATCTCTAATTGCAGAAGAAGGGAAAGCTAATCCTGTTGTTTCAAACCCCATCTGCTTCAAAGAAGGAATTGATTGAGGTGCTTGCTGATAAAAATGATTGAACTGTTTTTCAGTTGGATAACTCTTTAAATAAAAATCATTCAGCCTGGCCTTCCATTTTCTGCTGTAAGGAGTAAACACTGTATAAGGTTTGCCATCATCTTTCAGCACTTCTTCTTTTTCAAAAATCACCTGGTCTTTATATGTATGAAATGAAATTCCGACATCATTTAATTGTAGTTGAATAGCTGTATCTCTTTCCTGGGCATAAGGTTCATAATCATGATTTGTGAACACTTTACTTATTTGATACTTCGCAGAAAGCTGTTGAAAGATGGCAGAGGGAAATCCATAATATACTTCCATGCTGCTGCCCATTCCAGACATTTGTTGTTGCATCAAACTAACAGCATGATGAATAAACTCAACCCTTCTGTCGGCTTTATCCTCCAGCTGATCGAGAATCGCTTTATCAAAAATAAAAACAGGAACAACCGGCAACTCATCTTTCAATGCATGATATAAAGCTGCATTATCATGAAGACGCAAATCCCTGCGAAACCAGCAAATGTTGACCTTATGTTTGGGCATGGTTGTACAACAAAAAGACGGTAAAAAGGTTTACTTAAAAGGAGGAGAAATATGCTGCTGAAATATTCTGGCAGATTGCTGACAGGTATAATTCTTATTGCCAAAGGATTTCACCCACCTGATGCCGTACATGGCATTGCTGAGAAAAACCTCATCAGCATGTAAAATGTCTGTTACTGTATACTCTCCTTCTTCCGTTTTAATTCCTGACTTCTTTAGTTCCTGAAGTAAGTAACTTCTCATAACACCCGCCACACATCCTTCTTTTAAATGAGGTGTATAAACAATATCGCCTTTAATAAGAAACACATTGGCAATAGTTGCATCGCAAATCCGTTTGTGTTGATTCAGGATCAATGCCTCATTCCATTTTTGCTGCTTTGCATGCTGTGATGCCATTGCGTACAGTAAATAATTATTGCTTTTCAGGTTAGAAAAGGCATCACATGATTTCCACCCGTCATCAAACAAACCAATATCCAGCCCATTCTCATTCATTGAAAATTCTTTTTTCTCTATCGGCCAGCATTGAACCAGGTAATTGAATTGCGTTGTCGGGCTTTCCCACAAACCTCCTTCCCCTTTAAATACTGTAATACGAACCCTGGCAGCATCAATGCATTTGTTCTTTTCTGCCAGTGAAAGCACTTCCTTTTTCAGGATCTCATTCGTGAAATGTACCGGCACTGAAAAATAAAGTTGCGGCAGAGAGTGAATCAGGCGGTTCCAATGTTCATCCCATAAAGGCAAATCGTTATTGTGCAAACGAATGGTTTCGAACAAACCTTCCCCATACCTGAACGACCGGTTATCAGGATGAATTACTTTCTCCTCTCCGCTAAAAACTTTCCCATTAAGATTAAAACTGAGTTCCATTGAAACAAATTAGAATCGAATATAAACAAAGAGGCGACACTTTTCAGTATCGCCTCGGCAGTTGGTTTCGGGTTACAGCGGTTATCCTTCGATTATATGATTTTTTACAGCATAGAGAATCAATCCTGCAGTTGAACGTGCGCCGATCTTTGATTTGAGTTTATCACGAATGGCTTCAACAGTACGGGGACTGAGATCAACTAAATCTGCAATTTCTTTTGTACTCTTTTCTTCACACATCAACCGTAGGATGGTTGTTTCCTTTTCATTCAGCTTCACATCATGACCCATTACTGAATCACCCTGACGTTTCATTTTCAAGCCGTCAATTAAAGCTTTATTGGTAAGTGTGTTGAAAAAATATTCCTGTTCGTAACAAGTTTTAATTGCCTCATAAATCACTTCACTGTCTGAATTTTTGGTGAGGTATGAATTAGCTCCCAACTCCATCAGCTTGGTGATCATGGTATGTTCATCATGCATGGTGAGCATGATAATTTTAATATCCGGGTAAAGCCTCTTTACTTCAGGCAGAGTAGCAATTCCATCCATGATGGGCATTTGCACATCAAGTAAAATCACATCCGGCTGAATGGATTTTAGCATGTTTAAGAGGTGCATCCCATTGTCTGCCTCAAAAATCACCTGAATATCTTTTTTCATACCCATTGCATTCTTAACCCCTGCACGGTAAAGTACATGGTCGTCAGTAATGGCAACTTTGATGATATCTGTGGATTGTTCGTTTGGTTTCACGGTTTTCATTTCGTACATAGGGTATTATTTTCGGACGTATTAATAAGTATTACAGTTTGCAAATTGACGATTATTCCTCTGTTTTTTATCAGTACTACTACCTGACTTTAAACCTGTGGTTTTTACGTAGTGGTATTTCACTCAATCAACCGGTTCCTCATTCCATACACAATCAGCCCCGCAATCGTCTTCGATCCCACCTTGTTTTTCATGTTTTGCCTGATTGTTTCAATGGTACGTGGACTCAGAAAAACCTCTTTTGATATCTCTTCTGTTGTTTTGTCTTCAGACAGCAATTTCAGAATCTGGAGCTCTTTTTCAGAAAATTTGGTGGTATTTGGATAGTGCTGTTTTACAGTTCTTTTATAGTTCAGTTTCAGCAATACAGCCTGATTCACCAGTTCATTGAAATAGAAATCCTCATTCATACAGGTGAGAATAGCCTCATAAATTTCGTTGGGGTCGGTTGTTTTGGTGAGATAAGCATTAGCTCCCATTTCCATCATTTTGCTCACCATTTGCTGATCATCGTACATACTCAGCACAACAATCTTTACTTCTTCGTATTCTTTACGGATCAGTTGCAGCGCATTAATACCATCGAGTTCAGGCATTCTGATGTCCATCAGCAAAATATCGGGCTTTTTAATGGCAAGCTTATGCATCAAATCCTTACCATCTTCAGCTTCCCAGATTAATTTGAGGTGGGGTCTTCCGCCAAGGGCCATTTTGATACCGTCACGGAAGATTTTGTGATCGTCTGCAATTGCGAACTTAATTTGAGAATCAACAGACATGGGATATTGTGGTTTTAGGTTATCTGCAAAGTACTTCACTCTAGTGAAACTTCAAAGAATACAACGATCAAATTAGGATTTATACTCAGATTTCCCAATATCCGGTAAAGAGATTTTGTGTTTTAATCAATAATTCTCACTTAAGAAGTGCTGACCGCAATAAATCCAGCAAAGGAATGAAGAATAAAAAAGACCAGAGCAAGGAGATTCTGTAGAAAAATATTTATTTTACATTTTATATAATCCTTTTCTGAAAGGTTTAGCTCTATTCGAATCTGTTTAATCCCAACGGAACAATATCATTTTGTTCTCAATCTGATTCAAAATAACCTGATCAGGTAGATTAGCTAAGTGTTTTCACTTATTAACACTTTTTGCACAACGGACTTATACTAAGTCAATTTACTTTCAAATCTTCGTGAAACTTCTTATTACTACATGGTAATTTTACGCATTTTAAATCGTAATATTGCCTGAGTCTTTTTACTTATTTATTTCAATTTTAACTATAAATTACTGTTTTTCAATATATTAATACAGTTTTCAACACTCCAGCAAAATGATACCTGTTGCCTACCCTTCTTTTTTTGCAAAAATTAGCATCTTAAAATAACTTCTAAAACCTACAACTATGCAAAAAGAATTACTTCAAAAAACTCAGATTGAGGCTATCGGAAAACACATTGGATATGAAGCTGGAGAAGAAATGGTAAAACGTTTTTACGACAAGCATCCTGATCAGGCTTATGGTCATATTGTGGGTCGTGAAATTATTGAAAAAATCTTAGCCCAACCAGGTTGTTCTGGAATTGGTGTTCTCCCCGCCTATAACGATCAGGGTCTACGTCAAACAGTATTTGTTGGTTTGGATAACACTGGAGCTCCAATATTACAATATAATATTATCAATGTTGCTGGCGAATTGGATGTTGAGGAAGGTCTAGTTGGAGACAACTTTAAAACTTCCGGTTGGGCAGTATAATTTGCATGACTGTTCTATCAAATTCTATTTATATTTGGTGACTAAACCAAATATTTGTTATTCTTAGTTGAAAATATAGCTAGATTTTCAGTTTTAGTACCTGTAATTTTTTATCTCTTTTTAAAGTCAAAAGATAAATCATTACAGGTACTTTTTTATTTCCTGATTTTCATCCTGATACATCAGATTGTATTCAATAGTCTTAATAACAGACAATCCCCATATACAAATGCCTTCAATGGTTTCTATACTCCCATAGAGTTCGTATTCACCGCACTTTACATAAGGTTCAACATAAAAAATTTAAGCTATAAACGCTTTATTTTGGTCAGTTTGGTTATCTATTTCATTTGCTGGACCCCTTTCCTTATTCTTGGCAAAACCCAAGACTACTTTTCTTATTTCAGAGCTGTTACTTATTCTATAATTATAATCCATTGCTTACTCTTTTTTTATGAGCAAATGCGTTATCCTCAATCATTGTTTATCTATACACAACGGCAATTTTGGGGTATCGTAGGTCTTTTGTTATTTGCCGCAGGAACATTCTTTATTTTCCTTTTTGATCAATTCTCAAATAATGTAAACGGATTTTTGGAACAATATGTGTTTATTCATGCTATTTTATTTATTGCTAGAAATTTATTCTTTGCCATTACTTTTATTATAAAGCCAGAGAAAATACCTTTTGTTGATATTTCACCTTCAATAACCTAAACTAACACACCCAAAACCCATTTTTAGTTCATGTTTTTTTTACAAGCCACAAACCCAACTAATACAACCTATGTAGTGTACTTTGGTACATTTGGGATGCTGCTGCTTGCTGTTGGCCTTATTGTTTTTATTGTATTTCATCAACGTAAAGTGATTTACTTCCAGCTACGAATGAAAAAAATGCAGGAAGATCAGCAGCAAATGATGCTGCAGGCTTCGATTCAAAGTCAGGAAGAAGAACGTCAGCGTATTGCAGCTGATTTGCACGATGATGCAGGACCACTTTTAGCTACAGTTAGACTTTACCTGAACGAAGGTCTTATTCACCAGGATCAGGGTACTCAACTACAGAGTATTTACAATGCCAAGCAGATTATTGATGATACCATACAGCTGATCCGTAATATGTCGCATAACCTGATTCCACCAACCTTAAAGAACTTTGGGCTGGAAAGCGCCGTTAATGACATGTTTCAGAAAATCAATGGCAGCGGCTCCATCAGTGCCAGTGCCCGTTTTCATGATTATAAGAGGCGTTTAAAGCTGGAATACGAATTGTCGATTTTCCGGGTACTGCAGGAACTCGTTAATAATACGCTTAAGCACAGCCACTCAAGCTTTATCCATTTAACCCAAAACAAAACAGATCAGTATATTTATATCCGGATGCATCATGATGGAGAAGGATTAACACAGACTGAATATGAAAAGCTGAGAGACACACCTAAAGGCATGGGATTGAAGAATATTTACAGCAGAGTAAAAATCCTAAACTCTAAAATCCTGTTCGAAAAAGACTCATCCAACACATATTATAAAGTAACCATAGAGATTCCTGTTGAGGCGATGCTATGATTGCCGAAAAAGTTTAACTTTAAATCCAAATCTTATGAGCCAGATAAAAGTAGCAATAGCAGATGACCACCAGATATTCCGGAAAGGAGTTATCCTTTCCCTAAGGTCGTACACCAACATTAAGTTTGTACTGGAAGCCGAAAACGGAGAGGAGTTACTGGCAGGTTTAGCAGAGGCACAGCCAGACGTCATTCTGATGGATCTCCGGATGCCCGGCAAAGATGGCATAGAGACCACCAAGGCTGTGAGCAAACAGTTTCCGCATATGCATGTGCTGGTACTTACCATGTATGAAGACGAACGCTTTGTAACTCATCTGATGGAGAACGGGGCAAATGGTTACCTGCTCAAAAGCTCTGATCCTGCAGAAATTAAAAAAGCAATTCTTGAAGTATTTACAAAGGGCTATTATCTCAACAACTTTGTAAACCGTATTCTGCTTAAAAAATCACATACCAAAGCAAAGGCAATTCCAACTCTTAATAGCGAAATCCAGATTTCTGATAAAGAGAAACAGGTCATCAGGCTTTTGTGTATGGAATACACTGCCCAGGAAATTGCGAAAGAAATGGAAATAAGTCCACGTACGGTTGAAGCAATTAAAGACCGATTAATGGAGCGCTTTGGTGTAAAAAACTCTGTGGGGCTTGTTTTCTTTGCAATGAAAAACTCGCTGATTGATTAACCGAGTTCGGTTTGTATATGATCGTAGAGCAATGATTCGTTAAAGGAATTGAGCATATACTTTGCAAGTTTCGGATTTATTGTACTCAGCTTTTCCAGATCTTTTATGCCCAGTTCATGAGCTGCTCTTATTCCATCAGCATTGTTTCCCAGTTCAATAATTGTGTTTTCTTCTTTGTTGTGCCTGTCTTCAGGCAGATCCTTAAAATCGTCTAATAACAAAATAGGTCTTGCAAGGGAATACCAGTAAGGCAAAAAGTTTTCAACCCATTCGTCCGTTAATTCAAGATCAACAAGTGTAAATAAAAAGGCATCTGAACGGGCAAGGGCTTTATGCTTTATTTCAAATTGAAAAAAATCTGTTGCATTGCCGGAAAGTGCATTGAAAAGGTCTTTAGCAAATTTTTTCTGTTTTATCGAAGAGTTGAGCAGTTTCCTGCATTCGTCAAAAAATTGCTGAAAAGAAATTTCGCTGTTTTCATACTGTTTTAAAAAATGAAACCCTTTTTCCATTAAAGAAACATGTTCATCATTTAACAGCGACTCCAGCGGCACCCCTGATTTATGAATCAGATCAAATGCAAGAGGAATGGTTAAAAAGCCAAACCCTCCTGATATATAAATTCTCTTATTCTTCCAGAAAAGATTGTCTACCGGTACTGGTCTTTCATTGGCAAAGTAATCGGCAATCTTACTGTTGACCCCCAACTGGTCTTGTAATTTTCTTGAGGTTATTACCATTAGGTCTGCTTTTAAGTGAGTCTGCTTCTTTGTTTAAGTTTTGATTTCGTCTGCTGATATCTGAAGAAACTGAGTCTGTTATTACTTTCAGCAAATCAGGGCGCTTTAAATAAAAATTATAACTTCTGCTGAATTCATTCCTGGTTGTATTGTGCAACTGAAATATTCTCAGAAAGTATGAAGCATTTTCAGTTGGTAACTTTAATGATGTGTCTTTCAGAATCCGATCATTATTCAGAACATCCGCAATAAGAATGTCTGTAAGAACAGCCTGCATTTTTTTGGATGATAATACTCCTTCCGGAATATTGTTTTTATCTGAGCAGGATATGACAAAAATAATGCTGCAGTATATTAAAATCAGGCTCCTCATTTCAACTCCTGTTTATACTTATTTGAATTACTTACATCCAGTCTGCTTAAAATTTCAACCACTTTTGATTTATCCTGAACCCCGGCTTTCTTAAAGAGATTGATCAATTCATCAGCTTTGCCAAGCATAAAAAACTGAATGATCATCAGGTTTGGATTTTCCCTGTTAAGGTTGTCCAGATAAATCAGGGCATTCATGATTTCGGATCGGGCCATATTCTCATCCTCATACATCACATCTAAACCCTTTCTGTAATAATTGATATACACA
>JBEBHT010000061.1:0-14945 GCA_040081135.1 Lacibacter sp.
CAACAATGGTGGAACGATTGGCAATAAAACATTCTTTAAACCTGAAACCGTACAGCTCTTTATTTCTTACGGAAGCCCCAACAGCAGAAGAGGATTGGGCTTTGATAAACCGGAGAAAGATAATCTTACCAGGAAAGATCCTTACCCTGCTTTGAGTGTATCGCCTTCCACATTCGGGCATACCGGTTATACAGGTACAGGTGTATGGGCCGATCCTGAAAATAAAATCGTGTACATCTTCTTAAGCAACCGTGTACACCCTGAAGGTGGAACCAATACAAAATTACTGACGATGAATGTGAGGGGGAAAATTCAGGATGCGTTGTATAAGGTGCTATTGCAACAGTAATCAAAGATATTTTTTAAAGAATGCAATTGCTACGTTGCAGGCCTCTGTCAGTTTCTCCATGTAAGGCGAAAAGTGATGCCCGTCAATGTAAGCAAGTTCTTTTGGTTCTGATGCCTTTTCGTAAAAGCTTAAAATATCTGCTTCGGGAATTAATTCGTCATTCTTTGCAATCAGAAACAGTTTTGGCATATTGGCTGTTTTAGTAATATAAGATCCGGGCTCATAGGCAAGCTGCATTTCCAGGCTTTTTAACGTAACTATGTTCTTAAAATTGGGAGCGTAGGTTTTAAAACTCTCAACAAAATTCCACGCATTAATTGAACCAACTGCAGCAAACTCTCCTTTCTGATTACTTACAACAGGAATCATCGCTGCCTGTTTACCTTCAGCTCTTCCGGTTCTGTCGTTTAAGAATTGCTGTTGCAGGAATTGTTTATTCGCAGCAGGGAAACGTGAAAGAAGCAGACTGCCGCTTACAAAGGGCGTCATGGCTACAAAACATTTTACGTTGTTAGATAGTGCACTTACCATGATGGCATGGCCTCCGGAATAACTGCCACCCCAAACACCCACTCTTTTTGAATCAATGTTTTTTTGTGCAGCAACATAGCTGATCGCATCTCTGTAGGCTTCTACCTGTAATAACGGATCAGCTTCCTGTCTAACTCTTCCTTCGCTTTCTCCAAAATTGGGGTAATCAAAAACCAATGCTGCAAAACCTGCCTTCGCAAAATTGCCCGCAATCATTTGGTAGTTGCATTCTTTTACTCCTGAAAATCCCGGAGCCATTACAATGGCGGGTAGTTTTTTATTACTGGTATCCGACGGCAGTAAAAGCCATCCTTTCAAAAGAAGCCCGTTTGAATAAAACTGAATATCTTTTTTAATGATGCCTGCATCAGTATTGTTTGGCTGACAGGTAACTGTTTCAATAAGCAAGATGAATGAAAATAAAAGCAGAAGGCGTAACCTCATAAGTAGTGTTTTCTTGAGAATGAAATTCTGAAAAAAGATAGGGCAAAAAATTCATTTGACGTAATATTAAGAGGGGATATTTTTACGTGCAGGAAATTCAGTATTGCTCATTTCAACTTCATCAGCAACTCCACTATTTCTCTTTCTCTTGTCCATACAATAAAATGATTTTCTTTTTCAAATGTTGTCAGAACAAATGAATCTGTTTTCGTCAGCATTTTGCCTGCAAACACAGTATTGGAGTAAGGAACAAGCATATCTTTTTTTCCATGCAATATGTAAACAGGGCAGGTTATTTTTTCATATTCACCCAGCATATCTTTTAAATCTTTTTTTAAATACCACAATTCTTCATTGCTTGGTCGCAGTACACCCGGTACGAATAAATTTAATGGCGTTTTAAATAAAACAGGCCGCCACTTTTCCGGCTTTTCCAATGCAGGATCAAGTGAGGGAGCAAGTAATACAATTGCTTTTGTGTAATGAGGCCGGGCTGCAGCCAGTTTCACCGCCATTGGTCCGCCCAGGCTATGACCAATAATAATAAAAGGTTTATTGTTGTTGATACTATCCATCCAGGCGGCAATGATTTCTGTTTGCTGTGAAAGATTCATAGCATTACCAAAATCACTGTAGCCAAAACCCGGGCGATCAACAGAAATGATGCGATAGTATTGTAAGAGCTCCTTATTTTTTAAATAACTTTTGAATGCATCCCAGCTGCCGGGAGTTCCATGTACAAATAACAGGGTGGGCATTGTGTCATTTCCCGTTTGGGCATAATGTAAGGGAAACCCATTACTGTTTTTTATAAGGGTTTGTAATTGTATGCCAGCTTCAGCAAATTCCTTTTTGGCTTTTTTATCACTGATGCGCATCTTCATACAGCCTTGTGCAAGAACGAGCCAGAGCAGTAAGACAATTCCAATAATTTTAAAGGATCGTTTCATCCAACGGGGCATAGTTACAGTAAGATAAGAAATGTTTTGATTGTCGCTGCTTCACCAGCCCCGGCTTCAATGAGGGTAACATTTTTTATTTCTCCAGGTAATCAGGAATGTTTTTTCCCAGCACAATGTCTCTTCTGCAATACAACAAGCCATCCTTAGCTGTTACAGTTACAATACCGTTGCCGCAACGCAATGGAAGTCTTGAACGTTCGGCTTTCTTTAAAAAAGGATCGCCTTCAAAATAAATATCATCAATATAGTATTCATTGATGTTTGGTTCTTTAATAACGATATGTATATGCTGAGGTATTGTTGAGTTAGGATAAGAAGCGGGTTTAATTGTATACAAGGTATATTTTCCATCTGCACCCGTTTTCATCCAGCCACGAATGGCTCCATGTATTGTTTGTTCGGTGGAAGATTTTGCATACAATCCATCAGCATTGGTTTGCCAGTAATAAACAATGATATCAGCTGCAGGTGTTTTGCCATCTTTTTTATACACAGTTCCCTCCACTTTCATCTTTTCACCTTTGTTGTGCCATCCGTAAGAAGTATCAACAGCGTTGATCTGTTTGGGCATATTGGTGAACATGATTTCGCAGCCATCACAACCACCGCCAACAATTTTGCTTGATTTAGTTTGCTGCTGTGCACAGGAAATCTGCATCAGCAATATGAAAGAAAGCCCCGATAGAATGATTGCTTTCATAAAATGAGTTTTGATATAACAGAAAACTACAGCAAATAAAATGAAAGGAATAGTTAAGAATGATAAACGAAATTTTGTTCTTACAAAAAATAAAACCCCAACTTTCGTCGGGGTTTCAATATCTGTCAATTGATTAACTGTCAGTTTTTGGCGGTTGCTTTTTAATATCAAGCGGCGGCCTGTTCTGCTGCTGTGGTTTTTGCTGCGGCTTCTGTTGTTGAGGCCGTTGTTGTTGTGGCCGCTGCTGATTACCCTGCCCACCCTGTTTATTTTGCTGACCGCCTCCACCTTGCTGTGGTTTGTTTTGTTGCGGTCTTCTTTGTTGCTGCTGTTGTTTTTGCTGACCTTGTTGCCTGTTACCGTCCTGCTGTTTCCGTTGCTGTCCCTGTTCTTTATCTCTTCTTCTGCGGCTGTCACGTTCCAATGTTTGTAAACTAATTTGTCCTACCAGTTCCACATGTGCACTTTCTTTCGCTTCTGCTGCTTTGGCCGCAGATAATTCAACAGCACCCAATTCATCTGGTCGCTGACCTTTTACATTCATCAGCCTGATTTCTTTTACCCGTTCAATGGGAACAGGATACTGTTTGTTGCTGTCGGGCAACACATACCACATCAGGTTTTTGAAAATATCTTTTTTAATAAGTTGTGCCGTTCCCCTGCTCAGTTCTAACACATCTGCATTGTTCGGAAAATTCTGTAAAGCATCTAAGTAAGTATCCAGTTCATAATTCAAGCAACATTTCAAACGGCCACACTGTCCGCTGAGTTTTGCCTGGTTGATGCTTAAATTCTGGTAACGTGCAATGGTGGTGGTTACACTTTTAAAATCGCTGAGCCATGTGCTGCAGCAAAGTTCACGGCCACAGCTGCCAATGCCGCCAATCTTGGCTGCTTCCTGACGAATACCGATCTGCTTCATTTCCACTTTAATCTTAAAATCTCCGGCAAATATTTTAATCAGTTCACGGAAATCAACACGGTCTTCAGCTGTATAATAAAAGGTTGCTTTGCGTCCATCGGCCTGGAATTCCACTTCAATCAGTTTCATGTCAAGGTTCATCTGTATGGCTGCTGCTCTTGCCCTGACCAATGCAGGTTTTTCACGATCCTTGCTTTCCTTCCATTTCTGCAGATCCATATCATTAGCCCGGCGCATGATCTTTTTCATCTCAGGATTTTCTTCCTTCACGCCTTTCTTTTTCATCTGCAGGCGAACCATTTCACCGCTGATGTTCACCATACCAATATCATATCCGCTCATACCTTCCACTGCAACCATATCACCTTTTATAAAGGTTTGCAGGGTATTGTTCCGGTAGAATTCTTTACGGCTTCCGTTATTGAACGTTACTTCCACCACACGGCAATCATTGGGGTCGCTGAAGGGAAGATTTGCCAGCCAATCATGCACATTCAGCCTGTTACAGCCACCTGTGCTGCAGCTGCCGTTGCTCTTGCAACCGTTCGGAGATCCCGTACCACAACTTGTACAACTCATTATAATGAGAAATTAAAAGATGAATAATAAATGAAGAAGGGATGGGGCAAGCAGCAGAATATCTATTAAGCTTTTGTTGCGTCGCACTCTTGTGCGTTCATATTACTACGGAGCAAAAACCTCCTCAAATGACTGGTAATATGTAGAAATAATTAACACAACGAAGACATTTAAGGATTCACAGCCTGCACAAATCTCTTTTCACGTTTCAACCTGCTCTCTTTCACAAACCACGCAGCACAGGTCAATCCATCAAAAATAGAGTTTTTTCGGGAAAGGAAGTCATGTTTCGGGTGTCCGTCATATCGACCGGAGGGAGATATCTCAATCTTAACGGACAGTTTTAATTTGGGAGATGTCTCGTACCTCGACATGACGGATCGCCTAAGAAACCTCAATCACCGATTTATTGGCAATGATATGGTAGAGCTTGATGGTAAGCGCCATGAACAGCATTTTGGCATTGGCATTCCGTTCTATATAATAGGAAGCCTTGTCGAGTTCTTCGGTAATCGCTTTTTGCTGACTCACATCGCAAAGTTTGTTAAGGCGGAGGGCAAAATCCTTTTCAGCCCCGGTAAGCGGCAAACGATCTTCACCCATGGTTCGCAGGCGGATGCTCTGCTCCAGCAGGTGCGTGAAATAGCGGAGGAATTGTTTTTGTTTTTCCCGTCCCTGCTGACTGATGACATCTACCCATTTCACCTGTGCAACCGGTCCGGTTTTCAAAACTGCATTTAACCACTCTCTCAGTAAACCCTGCCAGTCTTCTTCAGCATGCTGAATTAGTTGAAGTGCTTCCCGGTAATTGCCTTCACTTACGCCGGCAATTTGGTTGGCCTGGTCTTCATTCAATTTGCTTCGTTCCATTAAAGCAGTTGCTACTTCTGTTAATTCAACAGGTGGAATGCGGACGGTCTGGCAACGGCTGATGATGGTGGGTAGCACCATGTCTTCATTTTCAGCTATCAGTACAAACAGGGTATTGGCCGGGGGTTCTTCAATCAGCTTTAGCAATTTATTTCCTTCCTTCCCTAAAAACTCAGCCATCCACAGAACGAGAATTTTGTATTCGCTCTCAAAACTTTTGAGGTTCAGTTTGCGGATGATATCAGCACATTCTGCAGCGGTAATATTTCCCTGTTTATTTTCAGCGCCAATAAATTGTAACCAGTCGTACACATTTCCGTAAGGATACAGCTTGATAAATTCTCTCCATTCGGTGATGAAGTCAGTGCTGATTGGTTTATCGCCACTTTTTTTGGTGATGACGGGATAGCTGTAATGAATATCGGGATGAATGTATTTTTCTGCCAGCTCACTTCCATGCGATGAAGAAGTTGTTGCTGCCAGTTCTTCGCCAAACAACGAAACAGTTGCTGCCACAGGTTTGCTTTTTTCGCTCTGGCTTACCACATAACCACTGAAAGCAAGGGCAAGCGGTAAAGCCCCGCTTCCTTCTTTTCCAAGAAACAGCAATGCATGGCTCAGGCGGTTGTGATCAACCATTTCCTGCAGTTGCCGGATGATTTCCTGCTGGCCAATAATGTTGCTGAATTGCATGCGGCGAAGATAGGATTTGGAGGAAATAAAAAAGCAGAAGTGATCACTTCTGCTTTTTTATAAAGAAATAATTTATTTACAGTTTTGACGTAATCTCTTCACTCATCGGTTTTACTTTACTTCCAAAGTATGCAACGAGTTCTCCTTTTTCATTGATCAGGAATTTGTTAAAGTTCCATTTTATTTCAGCATCCAGTACACCATTCTTTTCTTTGCTGGTAAGCCATTGGTAAAGCGGATGCATGTCATCACCCTTTACACTGATTTTTGATGCCATGGGAAAGGTAATATGATAAGTGCCGGTGCAGAATTCTTTAATCTCTGCATTTGTTCCTGGTTCCTGTCCGCCAAAATTGTTTGCAGGGAAACCAATCACCACTAATTTGTCTTTATATTTTTCATATAGCTCTTCCAGTTCCGTATACTGAGGAGTATAGCCGCATTTGGAAGCTGTATTTACAATCAGGATCTTTTTTCCTTTAAAGCTGGCAAAATTAATTGTGCCGCCTTCTAAACCTTCTACTTTAAAGTTGTAGATAGTTGGTCGAGAGCTTGTGGTTGTCTTTTTTTCATTTGTTGTAAAGGCAAAGGAAATGAAAATGATGGAGGCAAGAATAATACGTATCATGTTGTTGATTGATTTATTGTTTAACAATGATTCTGAAATAAGGTTCAAAGATCATGCAAGTCTGTGAACAGATTTGCCCGTTCATCATATTCCTGTTATTGCTTTTCGTATGCACCCAGATCAGGTAACCCAACTCTTGGTAATCCGTCAAAGTCAGTAAGTAGTGGCGTAAGAATTCCCTTGTTGATAGCCGTTGATCCTGTCTTTAACCTGAAATTATAAAACCGTTTCACCACATCTACACTGTCGAACTGCGGATCAGTATTGCGGATTACGTTGGTGAAGGTTGTATTGGAAGGATCAGTTTTTGCTTTGAACAATACATTTTGCAGAATGAGGTTAGTTACATCTGTTCCTTCTTTCTGCACCAGCACTTCGTTATCAACCAATCCTCTTTCGCCCCACAAAATACTATTGGTGAACGTTGCAGTTAATGGCGCTGTAAATGTTTGATTATTTTGTTTTACATAATTGGTGGCAGTTAATACCGGGTTCTTATGTTGAATAAACGAGTTAGAAACAGTAACAACAGTGCAGTGATTGAATTGATAAGTACCTCCATAAATCAATGCAATATTATTTCCGCAATTGCTGATTAAACAGTTACTGGCAACAATGCTGCTGTTGATACCAAACAAACCAATATCATAGATATTCTCCAATACACAATTAGTTAGTGTCAGTTTTGGATTTGCATTAGTAGCCGGTTTTTCAACTACTAATCCCTGGTATGCATTACTGATATAAGTATAAGTAAGATTGTTATTAATACTGCTTCCACGGAAATAAATACCGGGCCATGCGCCGGGATAATCTTTGTAAGGATCATCTAACCTGTTACCACGAAAAACAACACTGTCGCTTTTGGTTCCGTTAACGATCAATGTACCATCAACAATAAATGGAGCATCTGCATTTAAATAAATTCTTGTGCCTGGTTGAATTGTGAGAACAGAATTTGTATCAACAATCAGTCCGCCAAGAATTACATAAGGTCGGGTTTTGTTCCAGCTGAAGTTTCCCTGCAAAACTGTACTTCTTATATAGTTGGCATTTTGCCCCCATGCTTCTAATTGTTTGAAACTGGTATTACCGTTCCATTCAATTTTGATACTGTCCCTTATAACGAAGGGCTGGTTGGCTGCATTCGGGTTTACGTTCACATTTACAAAAACATACATACTGTCATTTCCTTCAATTTCAATTCCGTTGAATTGTACACCCGGACTTCCATCAACATTTATTTTAAAATTAGAAGCCGAACCTCCCATCAATTGCAGGTTATTGATCCTGATCTTCTGCCTGTTTTCATTTTTAATGAGAAAATATTTTGTAATGGAACCTGCTGTTGTAAATACCGTATCAAAGTGCAGACTGTCGTTTGAAATAGTCAGCTTTGTTTCACTGCCGGTATCGAGTTTTTCTTTGCTGCAGGAGGCTGCAAATGCAAAAAGGAGGATAAGCAGTATGTAAAAGTTAGTTTTCAGAGATGTAAAAATAAGGAAGCAATAACGATTGGTTGTAATGTATCTGTTAAACTGTATTTAATCCTTCCGGCTTGGAAGCTCTTAATCATTACTTGCCCAAGCCAATGTTGCAATACTCAGTTCAGCTTGTTCAATTTGTTTGATGGCATGACCACAGGCTTCCATTGTTGCACCGGTAGTAATTACATCATCAACAAGTAACAGTTTTTTGTTTTGCAGCTGAGTGGGGTCGCTGATTTCAAAACTCCCCTCCACATTCACCCATCTTTCGCTGCGGCCTTTTTTGGTTTGGGTATCGGTATACCTTTTCCGCAGAACGATATCTCTTAATACTGGTATATTCAGTATGTCAGAAATTCCTTCACTTAAAATAGCTGCCTGGTTGTAACCCCGCTTCTTTTCCTTATCGGGGAAGAGCGGAAGTGGAATCAGTGCGTCAACCTCGGCAAACCGGCCACTACTTTTAAGCTGAACCCCCAGCCATTGGCCCAATTGTCGGCCGACTTCCTGGTTTCCGTTGTATTTGAGCTGGTGAATGAGCCGCTGCAAAACAGAACTTTTGGTGAAATAATACCCGGCACCTGCCAATTTTACCTCCAACCGTCCATAAAATATTTTTTCAATTGGGTTGCCGGGGAGGGCAAAAAAGCCGGTTTCGGGCAAATTTGCCTGGCAACGAAGGCAAACGGTCTGGTCATTTTCCAGCAGATCACTGCCACATCCGGCACAGGTATGAGGGAAAAAAAGATGAGAAAAATCATGTAACCATTTAGCGGTGCTGATCATGAAAGAAAGATAAAAAACTAATTCAGGAATTGCAATCAACAACTAAAGTGCAAGAGGGTTTATTTTTTTCGTGTGCATTGTGTAACCTGCCAGCCGGCAGGCTGGTTCGTGGCAAACTTTTATTGAAACAGATATTGATACAGTTCTTCTACCTTACCCATGGTGATCACTTCAATATTATACTTCTGCTGTAATTTTTTTTCATTTCCTTTTTGGTGACCAAGATTGTATTTGCTGATAACAATTTTTTCAAACCCAAGTTTCTCTGCTTCAGCAATCCGCTGATCAATTCTGTTCACAGCTCTTATCTCACCACTTAATCCAACTTCACCGGCAAAACAAAAATGCGGATTCAACGGCACGTCTTCATAACTTGACAACAGTGCACAGATCACGGCAAGATCAATGGATGGGTCTTCTACTTTTATTCCACCGGCAATATTTAAAAAAACATCCTTCATGCCAAAATGAAATCCTCCACGTTTTTCTAACACGGCTAATAATAATTGCAAACGTCTTAAATCAAAACCACTAACCGTTCGTTGTGGTGTTCCGTATACACTTTGTGTAACCAATGCCTGTACTTCAATTAACAACGGACGCATGCCTTCCATGGTTGCTGCGATTGCAATTCCGCTTAACTCATCGTCTTTTTGCGTGATTAAAATTTCACTTGGATTGTTCACTGGACGCATACCACTTTCAGTCATTTCATAGATACCTAATTCAGATGTTGAACCAAAACGATTCTTCATCGTTCGTAAAATTCTGTAGGCATAATGACGGTCGCCTTCGAACTGCAAAACCGTGTCCACCATGTGTTCCAGGATTTTTGGCCCTGCAATACTTCCATCTTTTGTTATATGTCCGATAAGAAAAACAGGCGTGTGGGTTTCTTTTGCAAAGCGTTGTAATTCGGCAGCAGTTTCTCTTATTTGTGAAATACTTCCGGGACCACTTTCAATATAAGGAGTTTGTAAAGTTTGAATAGAATCAATGATTACTAATTGCGGTTTCAGCTTTTTTATTTCCTGGAAAATAGTATGTGTTGATGTCTCAGTCAGTAAATAAAAATCTTCATTACTCATCTGCAAACGGTCGGCACGCATTTTAATCTGCTGCTCACTTTCTTCACCACTTACATAAAGTGTTGTTACATTTTGCAGGTGCAAACCGATTTGTAAAAACAAAGTTGATTTTCCGATTCCGGGTTCACCGGCAATTAATACAATGCTCCCGGGAACAATTCCACCTCCGAGTACACGGTTTAATTCTGCATCCAGTGTAAGGATTCTTTTTTCTTCACTGCTTTTTACTTCGCTCAGCGATATCGTTTTCATTTCACCATTACCTGCAGTTTCTTTCCATGATTGTTTTTGCGGATTGGTTTTTTCTTTTGTGATGATCTCTTCAGCAAACGTATTCCATTCATTACAGGAAGGACATTTTCCAACCCATTTGGCAGATTCGTATCCGCAATTCTGACAAAAAAAAGATGATTTTATTTTACTCATATAATTCCATTCGGAGTTTATAAAAGTGCATCAAAAAAAATGAATTGAGTCAAAAAATTTTTTAAATGCTGTGAAAAAAAGTTTGCAAATAAAAAAAGAGAAAAAATGAAGAAAAGAATGCAGAATAAACAGGAGTTTACTAAAAGCAAAAGGGCTGGAATTTCTTCCAACCCTTTGTACTTACTAACCCATTAAATTCTTTTGCTAAATTACAAATTGCCGCCACATTACAAAATTATTTTTAGGCAATGTGAATAAATTTCTTCAAATGGGTACCCATCTGTACGTTGTTGAGACCCTCATCATAACTGATTGTTATAATTTGATTATCAGTCAATTATGAAATTTTACTGGGGAAGGGAAAACAATCATTTTGCTTACGGCTACCTGCAAACGTAACTGCTTCTGCCAAAACGACTTAAGCATTTTCAGCAGATACCTCTTTTTGACATTTTTTTAATTTGGAAACTAATTTGATGGATGGTTTGTTACATCAATAAACGAAAAATGACACCAGGAATTCTGTTGGTTTCTCTCCTGTTTATGGGGATCGGTTTTTTAGTTCAAATGAGGTTAAAAACCAAGTTTAAGCAGTACAGTAAGCAGCCGCTTTTGAGTGGGTTAACGGGCAGGGATATTGCCGAAAAAATGCTCAGAGAAAATGGTATTTATGACGTGAAAGTGGTGTCAGTAAATGGATTTCTGAGCGATCATTACAATCCTGTAACAAAAACTGTAAATCTCAGCCCGGATGTGTACAATACCAGTTCAATTGCCGCTGCTGCAGTGGCGGCACATGAGTGTGGACATGCCGTTCAACACGCATCCGCCTATCAATGGCTGATGCTCCGCTCCCGTTTAGTACCTGTAGTTCAGGTGAGTACCACATTGTCACAATGGATTCTGGCAATTGGTGTGGGTATTATGGGCTTTGGTGGGGGTAGCCCAACAATCCTGCTGATCGGAATTCTCCTTTTTGGAGCAACTACTGTCTTTTCCCTCATTACACTACCAGTGGAGTTTGATGCCAGCAACCGGGCCCTTGCCTGGCTCAACCGGACAAATGTTACGAATCAATCGGAGTATCCGGGAGCTAAAGACGCACTGAAATGGGCCGCCGCAACATATGTAGTTGCAGCCCTGGCCTCCATTGTTACCCTGGTACAATACATTCTGATTTACCTCGCCCGCAGGGACGATTAGCATTTTTTTTTGGAATGGGTTGAATACCAACCAAATAAGCTTTTATATAAACGGTGTGCAGCAATCCACGCTTACACACTGTCAATATTTTAACATATGTTTTATTCTGCAGGAATACTGCTATTTTTGAAAAAATCTAAACTAAAAACAACAAAGTATGAGAAAACTGCTATTCTTATTGATTAGCTTGCTGACCATTGTAAGTCAGTCTTGGGCTCAAACCAAAGAAGTAACTGGGAAAGTTACTGACTCTAAAGATGGAACTCCATTGGTAGGTGCTACCGTAAAGATTAAAGGCAAGTCTAGGTTGGCATTAACAGACGCTACAGGTTCATTTACAATTTCTTTCACTGGAACCAGCGCTGTTCTTCAAATTTCCTCAATTGGTTATGAAGAGCAGGAAATTTCTGTAACTGGTGGAGAGGTTACAATAAACTTAAGCGTTAGCACTACAAGTTTAAACGAGGTAGTAGTGGTTGGTTATGGTACCAAAATTAAAAGAGATATTACAGGATCTGTTGCCAAGGTAAGTGCAAAAGAACTGAACAATACTCCTGTCACAAGTTTTGAAAGTGCACTACAGGGCCGTGCTGCCGGAGTACAAATTACACAGCAAAACGGTAAACTAGGCCAGGGTATTAATATACGAATCCGCGGTTCTGCATCAGTTACTGCAGGCAATGAACCTTTATATGTTGTTGATGGTATTCCACTTATTACAACCAATCTTTCAAGTAATGGAGCACAAACAAACCCATTATCTGATCTTAATATTAATGATATCGAGTCAATTGAGATTTTGAAAGATGCTTCTGCTGCTGCTATTTATGGTTCACGTGCCTCTAATGGTGTTGTGTTGATTACTACCAAGAAAGGTAAGGCGGGTAAATCAAAAATTGAATTTGGTTATATGACTGGTTTACAAACTCCTACTAACAAGATGGACTTCATGAATGCACAGGAGTATGTAGAATATTTCAAATTAGCCGCTGCAGCTGCAAAAAGACTTGATCCAGGTTTTGATTATGTAGCATTTAATGAAGGCAGACAACAACGTTATTCTGCAGGAAATACAGATTATCAAACCTATAAAGTAAATACAGATTGGCAAAGCGAAGCTTTTCAAAAAGCTCCCATTTCTCAATATGATGTAAATTTTTCAGGTGGTAATGATAAGACAACATTTTATATGGGTGGCCAGTTTTTAGACCAAACCGGCATTATAGTAAGAAATTCATTTAAGCGTTATAATGCAAGACTGAATGTAGATCAGAAACTCAGCAGCTGGCTTACTGTTGGTATGAATATGAGTTTTGCACGATCATTGAATAAACGTGTTTCAAATGATAATGCGTTTTCTACTCCATTGCAGATTGTAGCTTTATCTCCCACTACTCCTTTAATAGATCCGAGAACGGGGTTGACGAGTGGAGCTTTGGATATTGCAACAGGCCGCCCAAATACAAATTTCCCGGTATATTACAACCCTATCCTCAGTGCAGAAAACGCTTTTTACAGTACACTTACAAATAGAACCCTTGGTAACATGTATGCAAACGTAAGCATTGTAAAGGGGTTAACTTTCAGGACTGAATTCGGAGTTGATCAGTTAAATCAAAATGAAGAAAGTTACAATGGTAAGTTAACTGCACGTAATCTTGGAGTACCAAGTGGGGCAGGTTATAATGCAGCTGATCAGATTTTGAACTACAATACCAATAACTTTTTCAGATATTTTACCACGATTAATGAAAAGCATGATATTGATGTGGTTGCTGGTATGAGTTTTCAGGAATATAAACTCATGAGCAATAGCGCAAGCGGAGAACAATTTCCAAGTGATGCGTTTAAGAAAATTGCGAGTGCTGCTTCAAAAACTGATGCACAATCATCGGAAACCCAGTTTTCTTTCTTGTCTTATTTTGCAAGAGCTAACTATAAATTAAATAACAAATATTTAGTGGCTTTGAGCGGACGTTATGATGGATCATCAAGATTTGGAGCTAATAACAGGTATGGATTTTTCCCTGCTGTTTCAGCAGGCTGGATTATTACTGAAGAAAAATTCATGGAAAGAATCAAGTGGCTCAACTTCCTGAAATTAAAAGCCAGCTATGGTTTAACAGGTAATGCTGAAATTGGAAACTTTGCATCAAGAGGATTATTTTCAGGTGATGCAGGGTATGGAGCAATTCCCGGAACAAGGCCTACTCAACTTGCAAACCCGAACCTGAAATGGGAAACTACAGCAAGTACTGATATTGGTATCGAAACAGGAATATTCAACAACAGATTAGTTGTTGAGGTTGATGTTTACCAACGTAATACAAGAGATTTGTTACTGAGTGTGGAAGTTCCCGGAACTTCTGGTTTTGCTTCACAGATACAGAACAAAGGAAAGCTTGAGAACAAAGGGATTGAATTTACAGTTACATCTGAAAATTTTGTTACAAAGAATTTCAGATGGAGTACAAGTGTAAACTTTGGTTTGAACAGAAATAAAATTACTGACTTGGCTGGACAGGAATTAGGTGGTGCTCAAAATAGGGCAAGAGAAGGCCAGCCTTTAGGTGTATTTGTTGCGAGAGAGTTTGCCGGTGCTGATCCTGCAACAGGCGATGCAATCTATTTCGTAAATACATTAAAGACTGATGGTACAAGAGACCGTACTACAACCAATGATTATAATGCTGCAGAAGAAGTAGTAATCGGTAATCCTAATCCCAAGTTTATTTATGGTGTTAGAAACACATTTACTTATATGGGGTTAGATCTGGAAGTATTACTGCAGGGGGTATATGGTAATAACCTGTATTATGGTGGCGGCCAGTACATGTCTGCAAGTGGAAGTAACGGGTATGATAACCAAACCCGTGATCAATTAGCTTCATGGAAAAAGCCTGGGGATATTACAATGGTACCGGAAGCAAGATTATTCTTTGCAAATGGAGTTGATCCTTCGAGCAGATATATTGCTGATGGTTCTTTCCTTCGTGTAAAATCAGTAACTCTTGGTTATAACCTGCCGCAGGCAATTACTAAGAAAATTAAGATCGAAAGGGCGAGGGTTTATTTAAGAGGCCAGAACTTGTTTACATTCACAAAGTATGGCGGTTGGGATCCTGAAGTAAATGCTGATTATCAGGTAAGCAATATTAATCAGGGCGTTGATTTTTATTCAGCCCCCCAAATTAAAGCAATTGTATTTGGAATCAACATTGGTTTGTAATCATTAATCTAACAAATTCACAATATGAAGAAGAATATATATAAACTA
>JBEBHT010000424.1:0-3547 GCA_040081135.1 Lacibacter sp.
AGAAGAATACAGAAGATAGAATTTAGAAGGGCAGCAACTTAAATGTTGCTGCTTTTTTATTTGCAGTAACCAGCAGAAATACGATCGTAAAAAAACTCTACAATCTCTGCTATAAAAAAATCATCTTTACAGCTTACTTTTATTTCTATGGCAGGCAATCAGAAAGCAGCAATCGGATTTATTTTTATCACTTTATTGATTGATGTAATTGGTTTTGGCATCATCATTCCTGTAATCCCAAAACTGATTGAAGAGCTTGCACATGTGGGTGTAAGTGAGGCTTCGCAAATTGGCGGATGGTTAATGTCTTCCTTTGCTGCCACGCAGTTTTGTTTCTCTCCACTAATGGGAAATTTAAGTGACAAATATGGCCGTCGGCCCGTATTGCTGGCATCGCTGTTTGCTTTTTCTCTTGATTATATTATTCTTGTTTTTGCACCAACACTGGCCTGGTTATTTGTCGGCCGTATTATAGCCGGTATTACAGGTGCCAGTTTTTCTACTGCCACTGCTTATATCGCCGATATCAGTAATGCAGAAAACCGTGCAAAGAATTTTGGTATGATTGGAGCAGCATTTGGATTAGGTTTTGTAATTGGTCCTATGCTGGGTGGATTGCTGGGCAGCTTTGGTGCAAGGGTTCCGTTTATGGTGGCAGCCGGTTTGTGTATGCTCAACTTTTTGTATGGTTATTTTATTTTACCTGAATCATTAAAGCCGGAGAACCGAAGAAAGTTTGAATGGAAGAGAGCGATACCGGGTGTGAGTTTGATGAACCTGAAAAAATATCCTGCTATTGGCGGTTTAATTGTTGCACTGATTCTTGTTTATCTCGGTTCACATGCGGTGCAGAGTAACTGGAGTTTCTTTACCATTGAAAAGTTTAAGTGGGATTCGAAGATGATTGGTTTTTCTTTAGCGGCTGTTGGTTTACTGGTTGGTGCTGTGCAAGGCGGACTGACAAGAGTAATCAATCCAAAACTCGGTAATGAAAAAAGTATTTATATCGGTCTGGCTTTATATGCACTGGGAATGTTCCTGTTTGCTTTTGCTTCACAGAGCTGGATGATGTTTGTGTTTTTGATTCCTTATTGCCTTGGTGGAATCTGCGGCCCGGCACTGCAATCCATCATGGCAGCACATGTTCCTGCCAATGAACAGGGCGAATTGCAGGGATCACTTGCAGGATTGATGAGTGCCACTACGATTATTGGTCCGGCAATGATGACAAATATTTTTGCTTACTTCACTTCAAAATCAGCACCGGTTTATTTTCCGGGTTCTTCTTTTTTCCTGGGCTTCCTGTTTATGCTGGCGAGTGCTATTGTGGCGTATTATGCATTGCACAAACAAATGCGCCTGGCGAAAACATAAAGATTACATATCCTTAGAACGTCTTTTCGACCGGAGGGAGAAATCTCATTGTACTCAGGCAGTATGAATGAATTGAGATTTCTCATCCTGCGAATGATTTTTCACATAGAGAAACATATAGCACGCAGGATTCGAAATGACGGTGAGGTTGGTTTTTCTTAGAACGTCTTTTCGACCGGAGGGAGAAATCTCATTGTACTCAAGCAGTATGAATGGATTGGGATTTCTCATCCTGCGAATGTTTATGCACATAGAGAAACATATTGCAAGCAGGATTCGAAATGACGGAATAGGAATTATTTATCAGTCATCAGCATTTTATAATAAAAGATCATCCGTTTTAAATCAGTAATGGGAATGCGTTCATCAATGCCATGAAAGCCTTTTGCATCGGTCATGGGTGCAAAGTTGACGACTGCATCACTGAAAGGACGGAAGTAACGGGAATCAGTTGCACCAACCATCAGGTATGGTGATACAATAACATTGGGTACTATTTTGTATACAATGGTTTCTACTTTTTTAAACATCGGGTTTTCGGATGATGTTATTGTTGAAGGTTCCATTAATGAAATGGTTTGTTTCTTAACCGTTACACGTTCATCATTAATTGCCTTTTTTACAAAATTCACCACATCATCACTTGTTTCGCCTGTAAGAATGCGGCTGTTGAAAGTTGCTTTTGCAACAGATGGAATTACATTGTCTTTGATGCCTGCTTTTACAATGGTGGGAACAAGTGTTGTATGAATCAATGCATTGGTTTGTTTTGTTTTTTCCAGTTCAGTTATGAGCATACTTTTAAATAGCCATTGATTACTCAATGCCATGCGGTTTAATAATCCACCACCGGGGCCAATACGTAAAAATAATTCCTGGATAGGCGGAGTTATTTTTGCAGGCATCTGCTGCGATCTTATTTTTTCAATGGCTTTATTCAATACATCGATAGCCGTTTCAGGAAAAGGCATGGAAGAATGCCCTCCTGGAATTTCAACAGTAAGATCAATGTTCACATATCCTTTTTCACCCACTCCAATTACTGCAACAGGTCGGTTCAGTTCTTTGAAATGTTCCCTGTCTACCTGGCCGCCTTCATCGAGCACCAGCTCCGGATGAATCTTCTGTTCTTTGAACCATGCAGAAATTTTTGCAGCACCTCTTTTCCCTGCAATTTCTTCATCATGACCAAAGCATAAATAAATGGTACGTTCGGGTTGAAAATTTTCTTTGAGTAATTGTTCGGCTGCTTCAAAAATAGAAATGGCCGAAGCTTTATCATCCACTGCACCTCTTCCCCAGATTGTATCGCCTTTGATCATTCCACTGAAGGAAGGAACGGTCCAGTTTTTTTCTGCAACTGCTTCAACCGGCACTACATCCATATGCGCCATAATCACATAAGGTTTCAGGGTTGTATCTTTTCCTTTCCAGGTATATACATAACTGAACTCACTGAAGATTTGTCTTGGCAATTTTTGATGAACCGTTGGATAGGTTGCTTCTATAAACACCCGGAATTTTAAAAACTCGGTTGTATCAATGGGAAGTGTATCGCCAAAAGAAACGGTTTTGATCTGGATAGCCTGGCTGAGATGCAGGGCAGCCGAATCACTGATACCTGTTACGGCAACCGATGGATAAACCGGAATTGTTTTACTGAACCGGACTGTATTGAAGAGCAGTACGGCAGACAATACAAGGATCGCTACTAAGAGCAGGAAAAAAAGACGTTTAAACATAGCGCAGGTTTTGGTACCGGTAATATACAACAGATAAATGAATCATGATTTAACTGTTTACCGGAAAGGATATTTGGAAAGACCGTTATCTTTAAGGATCAAATTCCAATTGTAACCAGCAAAGCCCTGATCTTGTATCAATGAAACAGGAAAAAAAAGGATCGAAATTTATTTTGTGGATAGCGCTGTTCTGTTGCCTTTTGATTCTGTCGAAGTTTATTCTCTTTAAAAAATCTCCCGGATATTACAAACATTATTTTGCGCATGGATACCATGCTTACTCTGTTAAGAAGGGATGGAAGCATGCCAATACCAAACCTTTTTCCAGTATCCGTTTATTTGCTGAAAGCAAATATGTAACATCTGAATACAGTTACAAAAATATCGGGGGAAATATTGTGGGCTTTATTCCGCTTGGGCTGCTGCTGCCC
>JBEBHT010000425.1:0-3539 GCA_040081135.1 Lacibacter sp.
AAGATATAAACGAAGTATATAAAAAGGGAACATGAAAAAACTCATCCTCATAGTATTGCTTGCAATCGGATTACAGTCAATCGCCCAAACAAAATACAGCGAGAAGGTTGCTGCAACAGTTGATAAAATCTGGCCTGATAGTTTGCCCATCGGCAGCAGAACCAAATGGAGCTACGACATGGGCGTGGTGTTAAAAGGTTTCGAAAGCCTGTGGATGCGTACAGGTAATGTGGCTTATTATAATTCACTCAAGTCACGCATTGATTATTTTGTGCAGAACGATGGGAGTATTAAAGGTTATGAACTTGAGGAGTACAACATCGACCATGTAAACAATGGAAAGGTGGTGTTAATGCTGTATCGAATAACCGGTGCAGAGAAGTATAAAAAAGCAGCCATGCATCTCCGTGATCAGTTGCGCACACATCCACGTACCAACGAAGGTGGCTTCTGGCATAAGAAAATTTATACCAACCAGATGTGGCTGGATGGTTTGTACATGGGCGCTCCGTTTTATGCAGAGTATGCAATGTTATTTCATGAAGACAGCGCCTTTAATGATATTGCCAACCAGTTTATCTGGATGGAAAAACATGCAAGAGATTCCAAAACAGGATTGCTCTATCATGCATGGGATGAAAGTAAACAACAGCAATGGGCCAATAAAACAACTGGTACATCACCACATTTTTGGGGCAGGGCAATGGGCTGGTATGCAGATGCATTGGTTGATGCACTGGATTATTTCCCTGCTGATCATCCTAAACGTAAAGACCTGATTGCTATTCTCAACCGTTTGGTAAATGCTATCGAAAAACAACAGGATCCGGCAACTGGTTTGTGGTATGATGTAATGAACTATAACGGGCCTAACAAAGAAAAAAATTATTTTGAAGCATCTGCTTCCTCTCAATTTGTATATGCAGTTGCAAAAGGTGTACGCAAAGGTTATTTACCTGCTGCTAAACTTTCTATTGCTAAAAAAGGTTACGATGGCATTGTAAAACGTTTCATCAAAGAAGAAAATGGTCAAACGAATTTACATGGCACCGTAAAAGTTTCTGGTTTGGGTGGTAAACCATATCGTGATGGAAGTTTTGCATACTACATGAGCGAAGATGTAATTGTGAACGACCCGAAAGGTGTTGGTGCATTTCTGCTTGCTGCTGGCGAAATGGAACAGTTGCCCACACAATCAGTAGGCAAAGGAAAAACAGTTTTGCTCGACCGCTGGTTCAACAGTGAGAAAAAGAAAGATGCAGGTGACGAAATGAGTTACTGGCATTACACATGGGAAGAAAGAAGTCATGGCGGTTATTATACTCTGGGAACTATTTTTGAACGCTATGGTGCAAATCTTAAATCATTGGATGTTGCTCCAACTGCAAACAATCTCAGCAAAGCTTCTGTTTATGTAATTGTTGATCCTGATCATGTAAGGGATAATCCAAAACCAAATTATGTTACAGCAACCGATGTAGCGGCTATCAGCAATTGGGTAAAAGCAGGTGGTGTGTTGGTGATAATGGCGAACGATAGTAACAACTGCGATTTGCCACATTTAAATCTGCTTGCAAATAAATTTGGCATAAACTTCACCAATACCAGTTTAAACATGGTGAAGAATGATACCTATGTACAGGGCGAAGTATTACCCGGCATCAACAACCCTGTTTTCAAAACAACTAAAAGAATGTTCCTGAAAGAACTCAGCGAACTGAATGTGAAAGCACCTGCAAATGCACTGGTAATAAAAGATAATGCGGTGATCATTGCTGTTGCAAAATATGGTAAAGGAACCGTGTTTGCTGTGGGCGATCCATGGGTGTATAACGAATACATTGATAACCGAAAACTGTTACCTGCAGAATTCGAAAACTATAAAGCGGCAGAAGATCTTGTGAAATGGTTGCTGCAGCAGGCAGTTAAGAAATGAGGAAGAAGCTGATGATAGCACTGCGTTTGGTATTGGTTTATTTGCTGGTCAGCTTTTCGGCAAACAGTCAGCAAAGATTGATTGTTGCACAGGATGGAAGTGGAAATTATACAACAGTACAGGAAGCGATTAATAGTTTAAGTGATTCATCTGCAGTTATAAGATCGATCTATATTAAGAAAGGGGTCTACAAAGAAAAGATCTTCATCAAAAAAAACAATCTCGTACTCGAAGGCGAAGACAGAGCAACAACAATTATAACTGCCGCTATTGCAAGGGATGAATGGCGCTGCAATCATACTGATGATTGGGGTGTTGCAACGATGAATGTTGGTGCCAATGATATTACGTTGAAAAACCTCACCATTACAAACAGCTATGGTTTTGATTTTAAGGAAGACCGAATTGTTGCCTGTGCTTTAGATACCGTGACCAAACAAAAAACGATTACAAAGGGTGGTCACCAGATGGCATTACGTACAATGAACTGTACGAGGTTACAGGCAATCAACTGTTATTTCAAAGCTTATGCAGGCGATACAGTAAGTCCCTGGGAAGTAGATAATGGCATGTGGTATTTTAAAGATTGTGTAATGGAAGGTGGCGTTGATTTTTATTGTCCACGTGGCTGGGCATTTGCAGAGAACTGTGAGTTTATTGCCAACACGGGCTCTGCTGCAATATGGCATGATGGGTCACGACATGAAGATTCAAAAACTGTGTTGCTGAATTGCAGGTTTACAGGTTATGATGGATTTCTGTTGGGTCGCTATCACCGTGATGCACAGTTTTATCTCATCAATTGTTTGTTTGCAGATAATATGAAAGATGCGCCCATCTATCGTGTTTCAACAACCAACAACATTCAATGGGGCGAACGGATTTATTATTATAACTGTCACCGCAAAGCAGGAGACTATAAATGGTTTACAGATAATATCAGTAGAGATCTGGCAGCAAAGATCAATGCTCTATGGGTGTTTGGAGAGAAATGGAAACCAACAGCATTTTAAACATGATCTGTATGTACCTGGTTTAATGGCCATGGGCTTTGCTGCTTATATCCTGTTTATGAAATGTGCACCCGGCGAAAGCGGAACATATTATGGTGAATTGAACGGAGTGGCTTACCCCGTACAGGATGAACGGGCCGGTTATTTTCACCAGCTATGGAATAAAAATGAGGCAGCTGATGTTGTGAAGAAAGTACTGGCGAACGAAAATTTATGGGATGATGACCTTACTTCGCTTCCCGGGTTTACCTTTGCTGTTCAAAATTACCTTGAGTCAATGATGGAACAGGGTGTATTATCTACATTGAAGGATCATCATTTAAACAACGAAAAAGCAGAAAGAAATGAAGCATAAAGTATTAAAAGTGCATCCGGCAGATAATGTAATTGTGGCGTTGACTGATCTGTCACAAGGAGAAGTAATTTCCTTCAACGGAAATGAATATACATTGCACGACAATGTTGCATCAAAGCATAAGTTTTTTGAAAGACTGATGCAGCCGGGCGATGAAGTGATCATGTATGGTGTGCTGGTTGGCAAAGCACAAATAGCCATTCCTGCTGGTGGGCTGATGACAACAGAGAATGTA
>JBEBHT010000426.1:0-3526 GCA_040081135.1 Lacibacter sp.
TGAAACAGGGCTTACACAAATGAATGGAATGTGGCGCAGTTTGATTGCAGTGGATATTGATAATGATGGTGATCTCGATTTTGTTGCCGGTAATCTGGGTACAAACAATGATTATCATGTAAGTGAAACCGAACCGTTAGAATTATTTGCAGCTGATATTGATAATAACGGGTTCCTGGATCCTGTACAATTTTATTATTTAAAAGATGAAAACGGCAGCCGACGTTCATATCCTGCCATAAGCAGAAGCCAATTTTCCGAACAGGTGCCGCTAATTAAAAAACAATTCCTTTTTTATAAAGACTATGCACAGGCATCGTTCAGGGATATTTTCAACAGCAAAGTACAGGATAGGTTACAGAAGTTTTATTGTAATGAAACCAGGAGTTGTTATTTTGAAAATATGGGAGGAGGCAAATTTGTTAAACATATTTTGCCAATGCAGGTTCAGTTTGCACCGGTTAATTCAATTTTATGTGATGATTTTGATAACGATGGCATCAAAGATATTTTACTGGCCGGAAATGAATACCAGGCAGAAGTAATGATGGGAAGGTACGATGCATCGTATGGATGTTTCCTCAAAGGAACCGGTAAAAAATCGTTTCAATATATTTCACCTGTAGAAAGCGGATTTATGATCAGGGGCGACGTAAAGGATTTAGCAGTTATACTCATGGCAAATGGTGAGAAACGCATACTTGCAGCAGTTAATAATGACGATATGCGTATGTTCAGGATAAATCAATAGAAGCAGGTTATGTATCAATTGAAGCTCACAGTGAATTAAGAATGATAAAATAAAGTTGAAGAATATGTTTCATAGGTTTTTCAAATTGTTTATTAGTGTACTGTTTGTTTCAGTTGTTTCTTGTAAGCATAAGCCATTGCCAAACGAAGCAATGAGTTTACTCCTGCAGGAGCAGGCGAAATTCGAGAGCAACCCGGAAAATATTTTCGCTCCGGAAGCTGTTTTAAAATACTGCGATTCCATAATCGCCAGTTCCAATTCAAAGGAAGTAGCGATAGAAGTTTACAGGAAAAAGGCAAATGCTCTTTTGCAGTTAGGAGAGGAACAAAGGGCGATAGATATTTTTGAAAATCTTCTGAGCAAAACATCTGAACTGGATTTTGATAGACGCACTATGTTGCTGAAAGACCTTGCGATTTCGTATATGAGATTGGGAGAAAGAAACAATTGCATTAATAATCATAGTGCATCGTCGTGTATTTTTCCAATTATGAATGGCGGCATTCATACGGACAAAAGCTTTTCTCAGAAAGCAATTGAAATATATCGGCTTTTATTACGTGAAGACCCGAACGATCTCGAGTCAAGATGGTTAATGAATATAGCATACATGACCACAGGTGTTTATCCTCAGCAAGTGCCGGCGTCTGTGTTAATTAAAATCGAAAACGAAGATTCGTTAAATACCACGAAGCCTTTTGAAGATGTTGCCGGGAATATTGGTTTGAATACTAAGGATATGGGAGGCGGTGTTATAGTAGATGATTTTAATAAAGATGGGTATTTTGATATTGTGTTAAGCAGTTGGTCTCTGAAAGAGAAAATGCATTATTTCAGGAATAATGGCACAGGAACTTTTACAGATATATCAGATTCTTCAGGGCTTGGATATTTAACTGGTGGTTTAAACATGATGCAAACCGATTATAATAATGATGGGTTTAAAGATATTTTTGTGTTACGGGGTGCATGGAAAGGGAAATTCGGCAGTAACCCTAACTCTTTATTGAGAAATAACGGGAACGGCAGTTTTACGGATGTAACAAAAGAAAGCGGACTGCTGTCATTTCATCCAACACAAACAGCTACCTGGGCCGATTTTAATAACGATGGGTGGTTAGATGTTTTCATTGGAAATGAATCAACACCTTTGGGCGGAATACATCCATGTGAGTTATACATCAATAATAAAAACGGAACTTTTTCAGAACAGGCAGTTTCTGCCGGGTGCGCTATAACTGATTTTGTAAAAGGCGTTACATCTGGCGATTACGATAACGATGGGTTAACTGATATTTTTATTTCTTCATTAGCTGGCAAAAAAATATTATTAAAAAACAAATCCGGGCAAAACGGGAAATTAAAATTTGAAGATGTTTCGCAGCAGGCGGGTTTTAGTAACAAATTGGTGCGAACATTTCCAACATGGTTTTGGGATTACGATAATGACGGTTGGTTAGATATCCTGGTTTGCGGCTATGAATTCTCCGACCCTTTATCATATTATGCAGCTGCCGAGGCCCTGCATGCTCCGGTAGGAAGTTCAGGCAAAATATTTTTATTCAGAAACAGCCATGACGGAACTTTTGAAGATGTATCACAAAAGGTTGGGTTAAATAAAATCGCCTTTGCTATGGGTGCTAATTTCGGCGATATTGATAATGACGGGTATCTTGATTTTTATCTTGGTACCGGAAACCCGAAATTAAATTCTGTAATACCCAACAAACTGTTTAAGAATATAAAGGGCCTTCAATTTATGGATGTAACCTATTCTGCAAGAGTTGGTAATTTACAAAAAGGACATGGAGTTTCTTTTGCTGATTTAGATAATGACGGCGATGAAGACATTTATATTGAAATGGGAGGTGCATTTCCCGGGGATGCTTATGAAAATTCGTTCTATCTCAATCCCGGTCAAAATGAAAATCATTGGATTAATATTGAGCTTGAAGGCTCACTCTCCAATCGTGCAGCAATAGGCGCAAAAATAAAAGTGACCTTTAAAGAAGATGCTGTGGTGCGATCTGTTTACAGGGATATCAACTCGGGTGGAAGTTTCGGAGCAAACCCTTTACGTCAGCATATCGGAATAGGAAAAGCAACTGTTATTGACAAAGTAGAAATAAAATGGCCTGTAACCGGAAATGTTCAGGTATTCGAAAATTTACCTCTTGAATCGATCATAAAAATAAAGGAAGGGGAGAAAAATTATACAGTCTCAAAGACCGGAGCGATCGATTTCAAATCCGTACGATCGGGGTTAATTAAATGTGCAGTACCGAAGTAAAAGACAAGGGCGTAGGGCTCGATAATTCATTTAACTGAGATCATATTAGCTGGCGGGTTCTGGAGTCTGGTAAAACAGGTAAAACTATAATTTCAGCACAATTAATTTTGAAAAGTATGTAGTATTGTTAAATCAATATTTTGCTTTAATTTTGCTTTTTAATGCAACTATCTACTCGTCATCTGCTCGGCATTAAAGATTTAACGGCTCAGGATATTCAGTTAATCCTTGATACAGCTACTCAATTCAAAGAAGTTTTACAGCGTCCCATTAAGAAAGTGCCTTCACTTCGTGATGTAACCATTGTAAACCTGTTTTACGAAAATTCAACCCGTACCAGGATTTCTTTTGAACTGGCTGAAAAGCGTTTAAGCGCCGATACCATCAATTTTACAGCTTCCGGATCTTCAGCAGCAAAAGGAGAAACGTTACTGGATACAGTCAATAATATCCTCAGTATGAAAGTTGACCTGGTGGTAATGCGG
>JBEBHT010000427.1:0-3523 GCA_040081135.1 Lacibacter sp.
CATCAAAACTTTCAACTGCAACTTTCGCTCTTTCTCCCGGTTCACGCACAATCTTTTTTATCACAATTAATCCATCGAAAATTTCCGGAACCTCAATTTCCAGCAATTTAGCCAGGAATAAGGGACTTGTTCTTGAAAGAATGATTACCGGTGCATTATTTTTCAGTTCTACTTTTTTAATCACTGCACGGATGTTTTCTCCCTTCTTAAAATAATCCTGTGGAATCTGTTCGCTCTTTGGTAATAAAAGTTCGTTTCCTTCTTCATCGAGCAGCAACACTTCTTTTTTCCAAACCTGGTACACTTCAGCACTGATGATTTCTCCAACCCTGTCTGTGTATTTTTTAACGAGTCCGTTTTTCTTTAAATCACCAATACGGCTGGCCAGTGTTTGTTTAGCAGCAAGTATAGCACGGCGTCCGAAATCATGAATATCCACATCTTCATACAACTCTTCACCCACTTCATAATCAGGTTCAATCTTCACAGCATCACTGTAAGCGATCTGTGCCAGTGGATCTTCCACCTGTCCGTCATCAACAATTGTACGACGGCGCATGATTTCCAAATCACCTTTTTCTGTGTTTACGATTACATCAAAGTTGTCATCGGCTCCGTATTTTTTACGCAGCAATGTTTTAAACACATCTTCCAGCACTTTCATCATAGTGGGGCGGTCAATATTTTCCGCATCTTTAAACTCCTGGAAACTTTCTATAAGATTGATACTTGCCATAACACGTTTTTTTAAACTCCCGGCTGTTTAGTTTTTGCAGCCGTACTTAATTAAATACAATTTGAATTTTTGTTGATTTTATGTCGTCAAACAAAAGAGTGTGTTGCAACACCTCCTGTTTTTTGCCTTTGCCTTTTGTCTCTTCTACCACTACATCCGTTCCTGCTGACAGCAGTTTTCCTTCTACTTTCCGGCCATCTTTCAGCACTACTTCAACCAACCGTCCGATATTTTTCAGGTATTGCCTGTTCAGTTTCAGCGGTTCTTCAAGCCCTGGAGAGGAAACTTCTAACTCAAAATCACCTTCATTAAACATGGCAGCTTCTTCAATTTGCTTGTACAAAGCCTTATTGTAGGCAATACACCTGCCAAGTGATAATCCGGCATCGGCATCTGCAAACACCTGGATAATATTTCCGGGTTTCAGTTTTACGTCTACCAGGAAGCTATCCGGGTCTTTGGTGATGATTTCTTCAGCGAATTGCTTAATCCTTGCTGTTTTTTGCTCTATGTTCATGTAGGTGAAATAAAGAAGGGAACGTTATCGTTCCCTTCCACTGTTTCTTTGTCCGCTGCAAACTTAAGACAATACAGGGTAATGGAAAAATTTTTTTACCTGTGGTACCGCCTGTAAAGCTTTAGAGGATTCTTCACAAATAATGCTTCTGCTTTGATTTATCTTTACATCATGATACGTGTATTAGTAATTGCACTGCTTCTTTATTTTCTTTATCAGTTTATTTTTCGTTTCCTGATACCTGTAAGCAGGGCTGCCCGTGAAATGAAAAGTAAGATGAACGAGTTTCAAACACAAATGCAGCAGCAACAGGGATTCGGCCCTCAGCAACAGCAGCGTCCTGAGCCTATTAAACAAACTACTCCGGAACCAAAAGGGGGCGATTATATTGAGTTCGAAGAGGTAAAATAATTGTGCCTACAACCCAAGTTCTTCTATTTTCATGCCCGGCAGTAAATGAACAGTTTGAATGCCCAGTTTTTGAGCGGCTTCAATATTATTGATGCTGTCATCAATGAACAGGGTTTCTTCTGCAACAAGCCCATGCTTTTCCAACACAAATTCAAATGCTCCGGCATTGGGTTTTCTATGACCAATGCGATGGGAATAATAGGCTGCATGAAATAAATCGTCAAATGATGATTCGGCAAAGAGTGTTCTGTATATCCTGTGAAATTCCTGCATATGAATTTCATTTGTATTACTGAGCAAATAAAGATTGTACCTGCTTTTCAATTCCGGTAAAACAGCAATACTTTCCATTCTGAAATCGAGCAGTAAAGCATTCCATGCATCTCTGATCTGATCGTTGCTGAGCTGCAAACCTGTTGCTACTCTGAAATCTTCATAAAAAAGATCCTCATCAACCCCTGTTTCCAGTTTTACAAACAAATCATTGCTGTGAAATTGAGTAAAGAAAGATGAAAAGTCCTTTACACCAAGTTCCGTAAATGCTTTTTCAGTTAAGCTGAAATTAATATTGAACAGCACCCCCCCAAGATCAAAAATGACATTGCGAATATTTTTCATGCTGCAAAGAAACAACCGGGAATGAAAACTTGTATGCTATAAACTGATTATTTAATAAAAGCCCAAACAGCATCAAAAAACAGAAAAAAATTAAACACTGGAAATTAAATGAATCTGAAACACGTATTTTTCTATCTTTGCCCCCGCCCAAAAGGCTTTGGATCCTTAGCTCAGATGGTTAGAGCATCTGACTCATAATCAGAGGGTCGTAGGTTCAAATCCTACAGGATCCACAAATCAGCCCCGTCCTTTAGCGTCGGGGTATTTTCTAAAAGGCTTTAACCTTTGCTTAACCGATAAGCAAATACATTTGTCCCATAATTATTATGAAAAAAGCAATACTGTTTTTATTTCTCGCAGCAACAAGTGTTTCTTTGTTTGCACAGGAACCCGAAAAAAAGAAAAAGAAAGACTGGTCAAAAGTAAACTTAGCCGGCAGACCTAAAGATCATTTAATGCTTCAGGTTGGTTATCTGCAATGGTTAAACAAACCGGATACGATTGCTACCAAAGGCTTTGCAAGAACGGTGAATGTTTATTTCTCCTTTGACTTTCCGTTTAAAGTAGATCCACGATTCAGTGTTGGTCTGGGTGCAGGTGTGGGAGCAGATAATATGTTCTTTGATAAAGGCGCAGACAGAAATCTGAATATCATTAACCCCACAGCTTTCTCTTTTGCAAAAGAAACCGGAAAGGATACAGCCAATAAATACAAATCAATGAAACTTGCTACCACCTACTTGGAAGCTCCGGTAGAACTGCGTTTCATGGTTGATCCTGAACATCCAAACAAGAGTTTAAAGTTTGCGCTGGGGGTAAAGGTTGGCACAATCATCAGTGCAACTGACAAAACGAAGTTCACTTCCGATGGCAGTGGCAACGGTGCTTACGTTCTGAAAGAAAAGTCCCGTGTGCATTTTAATAACCTCCGGCTTGCAGGAACTGCCAGAATTGGTTTTGGAAACTTTGCCATATTTGGTCAATACCAGCTAAACGATTTTATTAAGGAAGGACGTGGACCTAACCAGATAAGACCTTTTACTTTTGGGTTAACTTTAACCGGGTTATAATATTCAACACAAATAATTTAAAGCGGATGGTTTAATAACCATCCGCTTTTCTTTTTTATATACCCAGCGAACTTATTCTACATTTGCAGTTGAATTTTTTATACAGTGATTGAACGTAAACAGGTAATACAACAGGAAGAAAGAGCCATCATCGTAGGCGTGGTGCAAAAA
>JBEBHT010000062.1:0-14825 GCA_040081135.1 Lacibacter sp.
AGCTTAAACGGCAAACCAATATTTTTTATCAAAGAACTTCTGTTAAAACCGATAATATCCAGCCCTTTTATTTCATAACCGGCCTGCGGCACTTTTTCCATTTCCATTTTCCCCTTTGCACCCACAAACAAAATCTCTGCATCGGGTTTTATCTTCTTAATGGCATTGGCAATGGCAATGGCCGGAAAAATATGCCCGCCTGTTCCTCCACCAGCCATTATAATCTTCACACTCATGCCAGCACTTCTTTAGTTTTTTCAGTTGAACCTTCCAGTTCCTCCACATTTCTTGCAACACTTAAAATAATTCCGATAGACAGGCAGGTGAACAGAAAACTGCTGCCACCCATACTTACCAGCGGAAGTGTAACACCTGTTACGGGAAACAATCCCACATTTACCGCCATATTCGTCATGGCCTGTATCACCAATGTAAAACTCAGCGCCAATGCCAGGAATGCCCCAAATGCATAAGGGCATTTCCTGAACAGCTTAATACTTCGAAAAAGGAACACCATATAGATAAACACAATAAATGCCGCACCAATCAACCCATACTCTTCAATGATGATGGCATAAATAAAATCGGAATAAGGATGCGGTAAAAAATTACGCTGCTCGCTATTGCCCGGACCTAAACCAAATATGCCGCCTTTCGCCACTGCAATTTTTGCCTGCTGTACCTGGTAAGGCGATTCATCATCTTTTGCATATCTGAAATCCTGTACACGCTTGATCCATGTTGGAATACGGCCTGCAGAAAGCAGTGCCGGCAACTCTTTGGTTTTACCTTCTTCCTTATCGTAATAACTTGAAGCGATGATAAGTAAAAACATTACCGGGATAAGTGCAACACCCACAACCAATAAAATATGTTTCATTTTCACCCTGCCGATAAATAATAACAGCATACTTGTTGCACCCGTCAATAAAGCAGTGGAAAGATTGGCCGGAGCAATCAATGCACAGATAATTACAATTGGAATCATTAACGGAATAAATCCTTTCTTGAAATCCTTGATGACATCCTGTTTTTTTGAGAGCAATCTTGATAAGTACATGAACAGGGCCAGCTTGGCAATGTCGGATGTTTGCACTGTAAGATGAATAATTGGCAATTTTATCCACCTGCTGCCATCATTAATTCTTGCTCCAAAAAACAATGTATATATAAGGAGTACGATGGAAATATAGAAAATCACTTTCGCCACTCTTGAATAGATGGTGTAGTTAACACGGTGAGCGAAATAAACAATCAGAATTCCCAGCGTAATAAATGCAATCTGTTTAAACAGGTACACATATGTGTTGCCCTTATATAATTTATACGCCAGTGAGTTGGTTGCACTGTATACCACCAGCAAACTCACCAGTGATAATACAATCACAATGGCCCAGATTACTTTATCGCCCTTTGTTCTTTCTCTTAAACCGAAGGGTGAAAACTTGGATGATATTTCGTTGAACGTACTCATGTATATTATAAATCTCTTACTGCCTGCTTAAACTGAATTCCCCTGTCTTCATAATTTTTGAACAGATCAAAACTTGCACAGGCGGGGCTTAATAAAACCGCATCACCTTTTTCTGCAAAATGATAAGCCGCTTTTACAGCATCTTCCGCACTTGTTGTATTTACCAGCAATGCAACGGAGCCTCCAAATGCTTCATGAATTTTCCTGTTATCCAATCCAAGACAAACAATAGCTTTTACTTTTTCATTCACCAGTTCTTTCAGCACTTCATAATCATTTCCTTTATCCACACCACCAAGAATGAGGATAGTTGGTCTGGTCATACTTTCCAGTGCATACCATGTAGAGTTAATGTTAGTTGCCTTACTGTCATTGATATACTCAACTCCTTTAACCATTGCCACCATTTCCATTCTGTGTTCCAGACTTTCAAATGTGGTAACCGCTTCCCTGATTTTTTCTTTGCGGATACCTAAAGTAGCCGCTGCAATACCTGCTGCCATGGTGTTGTACTGATTGTGTTTTCCCTTGATCTTAAAATCGTCTACGCTCATTGTAACCTTGTCGTCGTTAACTGCAATCGTCATAGTGCCGTTTTTAATGAAAGCACCTTTTTGTGGTTCCTGTTTCATGGTGAATGGTAATGGGTTTGAATGGATAGTAAGTTTACTGAGATACTTTGCTGTTACCGGGTCATCGGCACAGTAAATGAAATAATCGTCTTTCGTTTGATTTTGGATGATCTTAAACTTTGCGTTGATATAGTTTTCAAACTTGTATTCGTACCTGTCTAAATGATCTTCTGTAATATTTGTCATCAACGCTATTTCTGCCCTGAAGTCTTTGATATCATCCAGCTGAAAACTGCTGATCTCAGCCACATAAATTTCTTTGGGATCAAGTGCCACCTGTTTGGCAATGCTGATTCCGATATTACCAACCATTGCACAATTCAATCCTGCATGCCGGCAAATGTGATAGGTTAAAGCCGTGGTGGTTGTCTTACCATTGCTGCCTGTAATACCAACAATTTTACTTTCGCCTTTAAAACGCCAGGCCAGTTCAATTTCACTGATCACCGGAATTCCTTTGCTGCGGATCTTCTTCATCATTTCACTCTTTTCAGGAATACCCGGGCTCTTTACAATTTCATCGGCACTCAGCAATTTTTCTTCTGTGTGCATGCTTTCTTCAAACTGAATTCCAAATTCATTCAGTTCGTCTTTGTACAGGTTTTTGATTGGACCGGCATCACTTACAAATACTTCATACCCCTGCTGCTTAGCAAGAATAGCGGCGCCTGCCCCGCTTTCTCCAGCTCCAAGTATGTAACATTTGTGTGCCATTTGTCTGTTCCAGGTTTCATGTTACCAGCTACCGGTAACCTGTACCCGGAAACTGCGTTCTTTCTGTTTTGGTTTGTGAACCACCTTTCTATTCTCTGTTAAAAAATAAAAAGAGATTCTTCATAAGTATGGGCTAGTACTCTATCCCGGTTTTCATGGTTTGGATTTTTTAATCTTTCAATGGATTTGGCCCTAAAAAACCACGATGGTTTTTCATTAAACTCTTTTACCGGATCTTGAGTGTAACGATGGCAAACACAACGCAGAGAATCGTAATGATCCAGAACCGTGTTACAATCTTACTCTCATGAAATCCCAGCTTTTGATAATGATGATGCAAAGGGCTCATTAAAAAGATCCTTCTGCCTTCACCATATTTCTTTTTGGTGTATTTAAAGTAGCTCACCTGCAACGTAACACTCAACACTTCTACTAAAAACACACCGCAGAATATCGGTATCAATAATTCTTTTCTTACTAAAAACGCTAATGATGCAATCACTCCGCCCAGCATTAAACTTCCTGTATCGCCCATGAACACCTGTGCAGGGTATGAGTTGTACCAGAGAAAACCAACACATGCTCCCACCAATGCAGCAATGAAAATGGACAGCTCACCAATACCGGGTATATACAGGATGTTGAGATAATCAGCAAAACGAATATCACCGCTGGCATACGCAAAAATGCCAAGACCAATTCCTATCAAAGCAGATACTCCTGTTGCCAATCCATCAATGCCATCGGTAATGTTTGCGCCATTTGAAACAGCTGTTACAATAAACACTACAATCAACACATACAACAACCATGTAGCACCACGGATAGCTTTCGGCAAAAGTTTCGCATAGTTAAACTCATGACTCTTTACAAATGGTATCGTCGTTACAGGTTCATCTGCTTTAATAAAAATCTTTTCCTTTCCATTGAGCTTTGGTTTTTTCACTTGAGCATTTGCAGGCAGATGTGTTCCTGTAAATTCCCTGTATGCACTTACCGAATCATTGAACATGAGTGTTGTTGCAACTGCTACTCCCAATACTACCTGCCCTAATATTTTAAACCATCCTGCCAACCCATCTTTATCACCTTTCTTATAGTTAATGCCCTGTTGCTGGGCCATACGCTTTGAACGGATCTTTAAATAGTCATCAATAAATCCAATCAGGCCCATCCAAACAGTAGCGAATAGCATTAATAAAATGTACACTTTGCTCACATCAGCCAGCAGCACTGTGGGAACAATGATTGCAACAATGATGATCAATCCGCCCATTGTTGGTGTTCCTTTCTTTTGCTGCTCACCTGCTAAACCAAGATCCCTTACGGTTTCGCCAACCTGTTTCTTTCGTAAATAATTAATCAGTTTCTTTCCGAATACAGTTGAAATAAGCAGCGACAGCAATACTGCCAGCATAACTCTGCTGGTGATAAACTGAAACAGGTTATCGCCGGGAAACTTGATCCCATTGTTGTTTAACCAGTCAAATAAATTCTTTAGCATGCGTTCAGTTATTCAATTGTTACTTCTCTAATAATTCAAACAGTTGCTGCAATACTTTCTTATCATCAAACTCATACTTCACTCCTTTTATATCCTGGTACTTCTCATGGCCTTTTCCTGCAACGAGAATAATATCCTCATGTCCGGCCAAACTCACTGCTGTTTTAATTGCTTCTTTTCTATCAGCGATTGAAATAAATTTTCTTCTCGATGCAGAACTCAATCCGTATTCCATATCGCCAAGTATCTCCAATGGATCTTCAGTACGAGGATTATCACTGGTGAAAATCACTTTGTCACTTAACTCGCAGGCAACTTCGCCCATAACAGGTCGTTTTGTTTTATCCCTGTCGCCGCCACAACCAACCACTGTAATGATCTGCTCATGTCCACGCCTTAATTTTTTAATTGTTGACAACACGTTTTCCAATGCATCTGGAGTATGTGCATAATCAACAATACCGAGTATTAATTCTTTTGGAGAAATGATATAATCAAATCTCCCTTCAGCACCCGTTAATCCACTCAATACCTGTAATACTTTCTGTTTGTCTTCACCCAATGAAACAGCTGCACCAAATACTGCTAACAGGTTGTATGCATTGAACTCACCAATCAACCTGAAATGCACTTCTTCATTATTCACCATCATCTGCAAACCTGTCAAACCATTCTCAAGAATTTTCCCTTTAAACTCTGCAAGATTTTTAATACTGTAATACTGCTTCTTTGCTTTTGTATTCTGCAGCATTACTTCACCACGCTTATCATCTTTATTGCTGATGGCAAAAGCATCAGAGCCAAGCCCATCGAAAAAACTTTTCTTTACACGGATATACTCATCAAAAGTGTTGTGATAGTCCAGGTGATCATGTGTGATGTTGCTGAACAGTCCACCAACAAAGTGAATACCTGCTATGCGGTGCTGATGAATAGCATGACTGCTGCACTCCATAAATACATAGGTACATCCTGCATCATACATCTGCTTCAGCAAACTATTCAAACTGATTACATCAGGAGTTGTATGTGTTGACGGAACTACTTTGTCTGCAATATGATAATCAACCGTTGAAACCAATCCGCACCTGAAACCCAATGCACTGAATAACTTAAATAATAATGTAGCAATGGTTGTTTTACCATTGGTTCCTGTTACTCCAACCACTCTCATCTGCACACTTACATTTCCAAAGAACTGGTTGGCCATAAAACCGGCGGCTTCTGCACTGTTTGCAACCTGGATAAATGCAACATCATCATTCAATTGTTCAGGCAAATGCTCACAAACAATTGCTGATGCACCCAACTCTATTGCTTTGCTGATGAATTCATGTCCATCAGCTGCAACACCTTTAATGGCAATAAAGCAACTGCCCGGCTTTACATTGCGTGAATCAATCTGCAGATCTTTGATATCAATGCCTGTTGATCCGTGAACGCTGCGGATATGCACTTTATATAATATGTCTTTTAATAAAGCCATTAGTTGAGCGACAATATGATTTGTTGTCCTTTGGCAACAGGCGAACCTGCAGCTACAGACTGGTTATTAATTCTTCCTCTTCCATTCACCTGCACTTTCATTCCTGCTGTTTCCAGTACATATAGTGCATCTTTCAATCCCATTCCTTTTACATCGGGCATCACTGCACCTGCAGTATTAATCACCTGCGACTGCATTGTTTTATTTCTCAGAAATGAAATGCGCCAGTTACCTATCAGCTGATCCGTATAACTGAAACCAAATTGTGTAGAGATAGACTGTATTTCTTTTTTCATTCCGGTGAACGTGTACATCATCGAATCAACAAGTGGCTGCAGTTGATAAGGTTGCTGCTGTTCCTGGCTGTATTTATAAAGATGGTCAGCAATTTCTCTGAATACTGGTGCTGCCACAGATCCTCCATAGTAGTTAGCTGCGTGTGGTTTATTCTTTATTACAACGATGATGGAATACTTTGGAGCTTCAGCCGGGAAGTATCCTGCAAAAGCCGATTGATATACACCATCACTGTATTTATATTTTCCGTCATTAACTTTTGCTGTTCCTGTTTTACCCGCTGCTTTATACACAGCTGTTTCAAACTGTTTTTTTCCGGTGCCTTCTGTACAAACTGCAGCCAAACATTCCTGTAATTGTTTTATGGTTGATTCACTTGCGATTGCTTCATTCAAAACAACAGGCTCATTTGTTTTGATTATTGTTCCGTAACTCTTGATTTCATTGAGCAGGTAAGGCTTCATCATTTTTCCATTATTAGCAACCGCATTGTACACCATCAGCAATTGCAATGGCGACAACATCAGTTCATAACCAAAACCCCATGATGCCAAAGTTTGCGGATGCCAGTACTTTGCTTTGTTTGGATTTTTAATAGATGGTTTGAATTCTTCATTCAGCTCAATTCCTGTTTTGGCAGTGAGATGAAGATTGGTGAAATGCTTATAATATTTTTTGGGATCACTGGTGTAATACTGGTAAGCCAGTTTGCTCATTGCAACGTTAGAGCTTTGTGTAAATGCGTGTTTAATGGTTGTTACTTCAGGACCATGATGATCATCAACAATTGTACGTCCATTTAAATTCCAGCGTCCACCATTAATAATAATATTATCATTAATTGTTACGTGCTTGTCTTCCAGCGCAGCCAGCAATGTTACCAGTTTAACAGTTGAACCAGGCTCTGATGTACGCAATGCATAGTTATCTGTTTCAAAATAAGTTCCATCAGGTGTGCGTCCAAGATTGGCAATAGCTTTGATTTTTCCAGTGGCTACTTCCATTACAATACAGGTTCCTTCCAATGCTTCATTGGTTGCAACTGTACGCATTAATGCACGCTCAGTTATATCCTGAATGTTTACATCAATAGTTGTGTACACATCATTTCCGTTTTCGGGCTCTACCTCATAACCTTCAACCGGCATCATTACACCGCCTGCTACGAAACGAACCAAGCGTTTACCGGTAGTACCACGTAACACACTGTCGAATGAACGTTCGAGGCCAACCAGTTTTGAATTTTCCCTGTACAAACCAATTGTTCTGAAACCTAACTCACCAAACGGATTCAAACGTTTTGTTTTCACTTCAGCAATAAATCCGCTTTTATTTTTTCCTAAACGAAACAATGGAAATTCACGCAACTCCTTGTATTCTTCAAAAGACACTTTTTTATGCAGCAGATAGTAGCGTTCTTTATTTTTATATGCCAGTTTCAGTTCTTTCTTATAGGTCTCAGCTTTTTTATCTTTAAATAAACCAGCTAATGAAATAGCTAGTGAATCAATATTGTCAAAAAAACGTTCCCCTTTTTTCTGACGCAAACCTTCTGCACCAAAATCAATAAAAATATCAAACTGTGGTAAAGAGGTACTGAGCATACTTCCATCTTCACTATAAATAGTACCACGTTCCGCATCCAGGTCAAGAATTTTGGTATGCATACTGTCGCTCATATTTTTCCAGTAGCTTCCTTCAAAGCGCTGCGTATAAAACGCTTTGCCCAGAATGAACATACCAAAAAGTGCCAGCCCCAGGAAGCCCAGGTTCACCCGCCACAATATGTCGTTTTTAACTTCCATTAATTCTTCTTCTGTTGTAAGCTGTCTGTTATTTTAACCGGTTGCTGAATATTTTCTTTTAACCCTATTGGCTCAACTGATTTTGCCACTTCACTTAAACGGTTTTGAAACATGAGTTTTCCGTTCAGTGTTTTAAATTCGTATTCCTGCTCCTTTAAAAGCCTGGTAGTTTTATTAATGTTGCGGATTGTATTGTCGGCATAATGCCCGTTGGCGATGTAGATGATCGCCATCGCAGAGAGAAACAGAAAGTATGGAACGTTTTTAACGATCCACTGGTGATTGAACCACTTTTTAAAATCAATCATCGGTTCTTTGCCTGCCATTGGTTTGTTTGTAAGTTCTTTATTTCAGTTTTTTCGGATAAGTCAGTTAGTTTACAATGGGTTTAAAATTTTTCGGCCACTCTCAGCCTTGCACTTCTTGATCTTGGGTTTCTTTTTTGTTCTTCAGGTGATGCTTCAATTGGCTTTTTACTGATGATGCTGAACACTTTTTCTTTCTCCTCCCTTTCGAAGGGGTTATACACCTCCTCTTCAAAACTTCCTTTTTTAAAAAAGTTTTTAACCAATCTGTCTTCCAGCGAATGAAAGGAAATGATTGCGATGCGGGCTTTTGGTTTCAGGATACCGGGTAATTGTTCCAGCAGTTCTTTCAACACATTCAGCTCTTCATTTACTTCAATCCGTAACGCCTGGAACACCTGCGCAAAATATTTATTGGGATTCCCTTTCACCACAGATTGCAGTGCTTGCTTTAGCTGTTCAATGGTTTGATACGAATTGCTGCTGCGTTGCTGAACAATTACTGCGGCAAGTGTTTTGGAATTTGTTACCTCACCATATTGCTCAAACAGTTTATGCAGCTGCTGTTGCGAATAGGTTTGAAGAATCGTTGATGCCGTTACTGATTGTGATTGATCCATCCGCATATCAAGCGGTCCGTCAAACCTTGTTGAAAAACCTCTTGTTGCTTCATCAAACTGATGACTGGATACACCGAGATCAGCTAATACACCATCCACTTTGTCAAAACGGTTCAGCTTTAAGAAACGGCTGATGTGTTTGAAATTATGCGGTACAAAAACCACACGTTCATCAGTTGGCAAATTTCTTTTTGCATCAGGATCCTGATCAAATGCAACCAAACTTCCATCTTCATTCAATCGTTTCAATATTTCCCTGCTGTGTCCTCCTCCTCCAAAAGTGCAGTCAACATACACACCGCCTGGCTGTACGTTCAATGCATCGATTGCTTCCATCAGCATTACAGGAATATGATACACATCCTGTTGCTCATTGGTTAACTCATCGTCAGCAGATTGTATGTTCGTTTTCTTCACCATCTTTCTTACACCGTTGGCGGCTTCACCATCACCTCGCTTGCAAGGCTGCTGAAATCATTGGCTGAAAGGGTTTCAAAGAGCTGTTTATACTTACGTTTATCCCATATCTCAATCACCTTTACCTTGGCAAACAACACAATGTCTTTATCGATCTCGGCAATATCTTTGAGGTTCTGTGGAATCAATAACCTGCCGGCCGTATCCATATCAACGTTGGTTGCCCCGTTCAAAAAAAGGCGTTGGAAGTTGCGTACCTTCGGATCAAAATCATTTAACTGACTTATTTGAGTAAAAATGGGTTCCCAGGTTTTCATAGGATATAAGGTGAGGCATGGTTCAATGCCCCGGCTGATCACAAACTGGTTGCTCCAGTCTTCCGGCATCTGCTTTTTAAAGCCAGCCGGTAGCAGGAAGCGACCTTTTGCGTCCAACGTAACCTCATATTCACCAAGAAAACCAATCATTTATACTTGATTTTGAAATATATCTACACAATTCTACACAAAATAACACAAATTCCCACTTTGAGACCAAAATGGGGTTACTTTATTTTTTCCACAAAGTGCTGAGTCATAGCAGCAAAGGGATACAGCCCGTTTACGGGTGCATTTAGTACAATGTCATGTGGATTACGGTGAATTGGCTGTGGAAAAGCCTGCTTTTGATGTGCATTACCCGACACAGCTGTAGAAACAGCGGGTAAGTTGAAGCTGAATTATTACACTGCTTGAATGAAGCGCTTAGCTATAAAGGAGATTTGAATGTTTGATGAAATCAAAGAAGAAAATAGGCTTGTTATTTTTTTAGAGGGAAGTCAATGGTAAACGTACTGCCTTTGCCAACAACACTGTCAGCTTTTACTTTTCCTTCATGGGCTTCTACCATTGTTTTTACATAACTCAATCCAAGTCCGAAACCTTTTACATTATGTACATTCCCGGTATGTGCACGGTAAAATTTTTCAAATACACGGGTGAGAGTTTCTTTATTCATTCCTATTCCATGATCTTCTACTTGAATACGAATGCTCTTACCAATATTTTTTGTAGAAATTTTCAGTTGAAAAGAATCATCCTTCGAATACTTCAGTGCATTATCAACTAAGTTATTGATCAGGTTGGTGAGATGCACTTCATCTGCTTCCATTATATCGCTTGCAGCATTGAGTTGTACTTCCACCTTACCATGTTTCTCTTCAATTTGTAATTGCAGGTTACTCAATACGTTTTTGATAATCTCGTTTACATGAATATCTCTTTTATTCAACTGCACTTCCTGTCTGTCCATTTGTGCTGCCTGAAGAATAGATTCCACATGCTTGTTCATCCGCTTGTTTTCGTCTTTGATCATGCCGGTGAAATAATTATGCTTCTCAGGATTGCTTAATACTTTTTCATTCTTCAATGCATCAACAGCCAATGAAATAGTAGCAAGCGGAGTTTTTAATTCATGCGTCATGTTATTGATGAAATCATTTTTCATATCACCCAATTTCTTTTGACGCAGCAATGTTCTGATGGTAAGAAAAAACGCAGTAATAATAATAACAGTAAACAGAATGGCGCCGGCGATCATCCATCCCAGTGATTGAAAGATGTAAGATTTATAATTGGGTACCACAATAACAAGAGCTTCTTCGGGAGCTAAACTTTCCAGCACACTTCCCCCTGCAGGAATCAGCGGATAATAAACACTTTTATTATGAATACTATCCATCGCCATTTCATAAAACTTGGGCGATTTCATTTCATAATGTCCGAACACGTTATCACTTGCAACAGCAAATTCAAACTTTGAGTCCTTCATGTTCTGTGCTAAAAAAGCTTTCTGCAATTTTTCCTTTATTTCATAAATAGTAAAACGATTGGTAACAGAAAACTGTTTATAAATATCATAGGCTTCACCCGGGAATTTTAAGCCGGGCATTTGACCTGGATTATTAAATGTTACACTTCGCTGGGCCACCAATTCGTCACCAACCTGCTGACAAATAGTAGAAATATTTTCTTCCAGTTGCTCTTCCCTGAATAATGCAAGCGTACGGATCCACGATACCTGGATATAAATAATACCAAGCAGGGATAACGTAATAAGCGCAATGATTATGGGGAACGTTTTCTTCATAACTGCAAAAATACCCGTGAAAGTAAAAGGAAATATGCTAAAATCAACAGTTGTACCCTTTTAACTTCATTTTGACAACCGCAATTGCAGAAAACTTAGAATAATAATCTGAAATTTAGTTTGTAAATTAATTCTATGATTGAGCCAGCCACCGGCATATTGTTGATATCAGACCCTTTTTTGAAAGATCCCAATTTCAAACGCACTGTTGTGCTGCTATGTGAACATAAAGAAGAAGGAAGCTTCGGACTGGTGCTCAACCGCACATTTGACCATACACTTGATGAACTCATAACTGAACTGGAGGGCTATGTGGTGCCTGTTTATTACGGCGGCCCTGTTCAGATGGACACGCTGCATTTTCTGCATCAGTTACCTGATGAAATTCCCGGTGGACAGGAAATTACCAATGGGATTTATTGGGGTGGTAATTTTGAATCAGTAGTCAGCGGACTGAAAAACGGAACCCTCGATTTAACGAAAATTCGTTTTTATCTCGGTTACAGCGGATGGAGCAGCGGTCAGCTCAGTGAAGAAATGAATGTGAAAAGCTGGCTTACTGTATCTGCAACAAAAACACTCATCTTCAACACTGAAACAGATGCCATCTGGAAAGATGCTATCAAATCAATGGGTGGACAATATGAACAAATCATCCACTACCCCATTGATCCGCAGCTCAATTAATTTAAGATTTTTCTTTTACTCTTGAAAAGCCAAGACTTTTTACAATCCAGTTGGGCAAAGGTTTTGCCGGGTTTCTTTTTTTCAGATTCAGGTACCATCCAATCTTTTTCAGAATAGGAACACGGTGTGTTTCTACATATTCAATCAATGTTCCGTCAGGATCTTCATTGTAAGAAAAATGACCTGCTGCTTCACCCATATCAAAACTGTTGGCGCTGTCAACAGTAAATGGAAAACCACTTTCATTACAAATTCTTTCATGTTCTTCATATCCATTGATATCAAAACAAACATGAATGAAACCCTGGTCGCCCCAGTAACGGTTTTCAAATATTTTCTTTGGAGTTCTGTCGGTTACTTCAACCAGTTCAATATATGTTGAACCGAGTAAGCGGGAGAAAGCACCTGTTAATTCTCTTTTATGCCCCAACAATAAACGTTTGAATTTATGTGTGCCGCCGGGAATGTTTTTGAACTCAGGATATTCACCTTCACTTACAAAAAGTTCTTTATCATATCCCAATACTTTTTCATAAAAAGGAATCGCTTTTTCAATAGAAGAAACACCGATTGTTACACCACATACAGCTCCTGTTAAATCGCCTGTATTTACAAACCAGTAATTATCTTCCATTATCTCAAACACATTGCCATATGGATCTTTCATAAAGAAAGTTTCCAAACCGCCGGGATTTTTTGTTGGCTCCGACAGCAGGTTTACACCCTGTGTTTTATAATATTCATAGGTTGCTTTTACATCCTTGCTTTTGATCTTTACTGCAAAAATGCCGAGATCACCCAATTGTAATTCAAATGCTGCAGGTTGCGATTTGCGGCTCGTGTACTGCCAAATTTCAAAGCCACCTCCGCTTTGCATATTCAATGCAAGAATTGCATAACGTTCGTGTCCTTCGCCCCCCGTGTACCGTTTCATTAAGTCAGCTCTTGCTGCATCTTTAAACACCACTACATCTGTTCCGAAAATTTTACTGTACCACTTAAACGTCTGGTCTGCATCTGTTACACCGATTCCGACCTGTTGAATACCACTGATTATACGTTCCATAGCCTGTTTTGGTTTATCTTCAAAAGATGAAGATATTCAGTTTTTCAGTTCAACATTCAGTTAAGGCAGTATATTTCTTTTTTAAAAATCAGCATTGATTTACTCCAGCTGCAGACGCTTTTCTTTTGGATATTTTACACTGTATTTCAGTTCCATTTTCTTTACCTGTTTCGGTTCGATTGCCAGGCTCCAGGTAACAACTTTTGTATCTTCATTCAGCTTAGCCCCATCATATTTCAGATCATCTACTTCAATTTCTTTCATAGTTGAAATAGGAAACTGATCTTCCACAATAATATTCACAGGAACATTCTTGTTATTCCGTACAGTTATTTCAAACTGACGGTAATCAGTACGATTGTTTCCCAGGAATTTCTTATTGCTGAATTCCTTTAATAAAGTCCGTTTAACTGTAATGCCTTTATCAATGCCCAGTGAAAGCGACAATGTATCAGACCCTGTTGCTAAATCGAGATAGGATTTACCGAGATAAGTTCCTTCGAAAAACAGATTCGTTTCTCCGGGAATTAAATTCAAATCCTGCCAGTTGATAACCTTTGCTGTGAGGTAGGCAGCCTCATCCAATTTTGGAGCTGTATAATATTCATAGTATGCTGCAATACTTGTTTCGTTGATACTGATAGTATTCATTTTCCCATCATTGTTTACTGTTGTGATTTCCTCAATTTCATATTGGGTGGTGATGGGTTGAAAAGTTGTGGTTACCTGAAGGGGTATTGATTTTACTTCTTTCCTTTTCTCCTTGTACTCATAATTTGAATTATCATCCGAACTTCTTGAAGTTCCATAACCAACAACTACAACTTCCTGCATAGCTGTGATGGCCGGTTTTAATGAAACATTGGTAAAACTTGTACCGGCAACAAACTCTGCAGCATAAAAACCAACAGAAGAAACTGTTAATGCCTGCGAATTTCCATTTGCTTTCACTTTGTAAAATCCATTCGCATCTGTTACCGTTCCCTGTGATGTTCCTTTAATGACAACACTTGCTCCTGCAACAGGAATACCCTTATCATCTGTTACTCTTCCCATCAGCATTTGATCCGCTCCGCCGATCTGCCATTGCTTCATATAGTTGCTCATCTGCGCATCTACATAATACAGCATCCATGGACTGATCAATGGTTTAGAATTATTTTCATTGGGATTTCCTGTTGACAAAATCATTTTAATATTGTTCCAGTTCTCTCCGCTTGTTTGATAAACATTTGCATTCATTTCCAGTTGCAGGTTACTCACCACATCTTTTACACGGATATTATAAGTTGGATACCATCCTGCTTTCTGAACGAGATAGGTAATTTCAAACGGAACCGTTGCACTTTCTTTAACATCAGCGAGGATAATAATTTCATTGGTGGAGAGATCAAATTTTTTATTCATTTCGCCGAGCTGATTGGAAAGTTTATTCCTTTCTTTTTCCATTTCTTCAATCTCTTTCTGCAAAGCCATCTGCTGCTTCAATACTTCCGTTAACCTTGCCCTTTGAAAGTCGAGAGATTGTTTTAATTCTTCCGGCTTGAGCGTAATCGTTGTTCCGCTTATCTGCTGGTTCTTGATGATCATCATTTCTTCCTGCTTAAACACTTCCAGCATTTTTGATGTCATCGTTATTTTTTCGTTCAGCTGCAGGTGCTTTGCCTGAACAGTTTTAATTTCTTCTCTCA
>JBEBHT010000428.1:0-3519 GCA_040081135.1 Lacibacter sp.
GATCCTTATCTCAGCAAAAGAAAAGGACAATATGCAGAAAGAAATGGCCTGTTATTACCTTTCTATAAAAGACTGGATCTGAATTTTACACAGGATATGTTTGTAAATATTGCCGGCAAACGGAACACTCTCCGTTTTACTATGGACATTTTCAACTTTGGTAATTTACTGAACAAAAACTGGGGTGTTTTCAGAACAACTAACAGAACAGGTTTATTGAACTTTAAACGTGTTGAAACAACCGGTGTTAATGCAGGTAAGCCAGTTTACAGTTTCCCTTATTTAGATGCTGCCAATCAAATACCATTAACCTCTACTTTTCAAAACAGTACAGGACAGGGTTCAAGATGGCAGATACAAATGGGCTTCCGTTATATCTTTAATTAACTGCAGAAATCCATCAAGAATAAAAAAAACGTTCAGCAATTGCTGAACGTTTTTTTATTCCCCTTACTTTACAAACTGAATTTACCTTAAACCACATCTGGCTGAAAAATAACAATAGCTTAATGCCGGCTTAACATTTCAAATAATCAACTTCGCAAAAATATTTTCCTTGCTAAAAATAACTGCAGCACCATTTGGTAAAAATTTTTTGTGGGGTGTAGCCCTGGCAGCTGCACAAAATGAAGGAGCTCACAATACAGATGGAAGAGGTCCTTCCATCTGGGATGTATTTGCAAAACGGCAGGGCAAAATTAAAGACAGTGCAAAACCTTATGAAGCCTGCGATTTTTATCACAGGTATAAAGATGATCTGCTGCTGGTAAAAGCACTGGGATTTACGGTATTCCGTTTTTCATTTTCCTGGAGCAGAATCTTTCCCGATGGCACAGGCAGGGTAAACAAAGAAGGAGTAGCCTTTTATCATAAAGTAATTGATGAATGTTTACTGTTGGGGCTTACCCCGTTTGTTACATTATATCATTGGGATTTACCGCATGCACTGCAAAAAGAAGGAGGCTGGACAAGTGTTCACATGCTGAAATGGTTTACACGTTACACAACCTTTTGTGCAGAAGAATTTGGAGATAAAATTAAGAACTGGATTGTTTTAAATGAACCCATGGGTTTTACATCACTGGGTTATATGCTGGGCAAACATGCTCCCGGAAAAACAGGACTGGATAATTTTTTTCCGGCAATTCATAATGCAGCACTGGCACAGGCTGAGGGCGGAAGAATTATCCGCAAACTTGTACCTAATGCATACATCGGCACAACATTTTCCTGCAGCGAAGTAATGCCCCATTCACAAAAGAGAGAAGATATCGAAGCAGCTAACAGAATGGATATACTGCTGAACCGTTTATTTATTGAACCAACACTGGGAAGAAATTATCCGCATGATAATTTTCCTTTAATGGATAAACTGCACCTGCAGACAAAAGCATGGAAATACACCGACCGGATGCAGTTTGACTTCGATTTCATCGGTGTACAGAATTATTTTTCTATCACAGTAAAACACAATTCGCTTATCCCATACGTACAGGCAAGTGAAGTAAAAGCATCAACACGTAAAGTGCCGCATACTGCAATGGGATGGGAAATTAATGCCGATAGCTTTTACCGTATGCTGAAACGTTACTGGCTTTACGGAAGTGTAAAAGAAATTATTGTGAGTGAGAATGGTGCCTGCTTCAAAGACAGCTTACAAAATGGCGCAGTTCATGACAGCGACCGTATACAATACTTTCAGCAATATCTTACCGCCATGCAAAAGGCAAAGCAGGAAGGCACAAATATTAAAGGATATTTTGCATGGACCCTGATGGATAATTTTGAATGGAGTGAAGGTTATAACGCCAGGTTTGGCTTAATTCATGTTGATTTTAAAACACAGCTGCGTACAATCAAAGACAGCGGTTACTGGTGGAGAGATTTCTTAACCGGCCGATAGGAACGTTTGGCTTTGGAGAATATGTTTACCCTTAAAATCTTTCAAAGCAATACTTTCAGCGCTTTTTTTACGTTTTGCTTTAAATTTGCTGTTGAAATTATCTTCAATATCCAATAAACTGTTCATGAAAAAAGTATTTCTCCTTGCTCTTCTTTTCCCTGTATCACTGTTTGCACAGAACTGGCATGCATCGTTTCGTTTGGGATTTGCGAATTACCAGGGCGATCTGCAGCAAAAATCATTCACCTTCAAACAGTCAAAATTTGTTGGTGGCTTCGGCATCCGTTATGATTTGTCTGAACACCTGATTGCCCGCACACATGCAAGCTTCAGTAAGTTAAGAGCCGATGATCAAAAAAATAAGAACGCATCTTTTAAAAGCCGCAATTTTAATTTCGAAACAAAACTGTTTGAATGGGAACTGGGTACTCAATACAATATTTTCAGCCTGAATGATAAATGGTGGACACCTTACGTATTCGCAGGCGGCGCATTGTTCCGCATTAAACCAACAGCAATTGACCCTGCGGGGAACAGGGTATTCCTGCAACCACTGAGTACAGAAGGACAGGGATTTGCGCCCGGAAGAAAAAAATATAAGTCAACACAGTTTGCTATTCCTCTTGGTGTTGGTGCAGAGTATGCCTTAAATGAAGATATGCGTGTAGGAATTGAACTTGGTTACCGTAAAACTTTTACTGATTATATTGATGATGTAAGTACAACTTATGCTGACCCTGCTTTGCTGCTGGCGAACCGTGGTCCTGAATCCGTGGCCATGGCTTACAGAAGAGGCGGCCCTTATCCTGCAGTTGGGTCACCCAGAGGCAATTCAAAAAATAAGGATGCCTACTATTTTGTTGAACTTACATTTACATGGAGGCCTTTTGTGGATTGGTATGAACGCACTTCAGGCGTTGCCTCATTTAAGAAAAGTAAAAAAGTGGGATGCCCCGGCACAAGAGTGAGAGGTTAATGCTGATTCTTTACTGATCTGTTCCGCAGCTTTTCAAACAAAGCAATATTCATCATGATCAGCAGCATGCCATAAAAAGTATCTTCAAATGGAATATTGTGCATGGGCCAGGGAAGAAAAGAAAACATACGGATGCCCAGGTTTTCAGCATCGTTGTACAGCACAACAGGTAATGCGGTTAAAAATCCATTCACGGCAAAAAACGGAATCAAACAAATGAGATAAGCCATAAGAAATGAGATGGCATCAAATCCACTGAACCACTTCCTGAACAAAAAGATACAGGCAATAAAAACAGCAGTGAACAAAAAAGTATAAGAAGTATAATCTCTTTCAAGATTCATTAATCCGGCAATCAGTAACAGCAGTTCAATCAGCAGCAGCAACCAGGTACCGGTAATTTTATTTTTCAGCTTTGGAAAATAACAGCGGATACATTCATACACAAATACACAGCAGTAAGGAACGGTTACAAAAAACAGCACTTCTTCTATTGGCAATGAACCGATCTTAATTCCAGTTATATACTGTTCATTAAAATTCCAAACCCCATTTCTTGTAAACCATTCATCCCACGCTAAAAAAAACAAAGCAGGAAGAATCATGGCCGGAAATAAATATTTCCACTTTTTATAAAACG
>JBEBHT010000429.1:0-3512 GCA_040081135.1 Lacibacter sp.
CAGTTTTGGAACTTTGAAAACATCGAAGCAGATTTTTAAGAGTAATTAGAACAAGCAAAGTATAAACTAGAGGCCGGCCTGCAGGCCGGCTTTTTTGTAAGGAAAAAATCTTTTTAAAAAATTTGGTTTATAAAATAAACTACTCTATGTTTGTGATCTATTTACGATAATATGAAACAAATAACCTTACTTATCATCAGCCTTATCAGCCTTGTTTCCAGCTGGTCACAAACTACCATCACCGGCACAGTTACCGACGGGAAAAAACAACCTGTTGCCGGTGCTTCTTTAGCCATTAAAGATTCCTACGACGGAGCAACAGCCGATTCATCGGGCCGTTTCCGTTTTAAAGCATTTGATAAAGGAACGCAGATTCTTGTTATCAGCGCAGTAGGATACAAAACCCTTGAATTAACACTTGAACTTAAAGGTGGTGAAATGCAGCTGCCGGTTCAGTTGAAACAGGAAATAACTGAAATGAGTGCCGTTGTTATTACAGCCGGTGCTTTTGAAGCAAGCGATCGTAACAGGGTTGCAGCAGTATTAACTTCTATTGATATTGTTACAACTGCCAGTGGCAACGGCGATGTAACAGGTGCATTGAAAACCTTACCTGGTGCACAACAGGTGGGTGAGAGTGAAGGTCTTTTTGTAAGAGGTGGTACAGCTGCCGAAACAAAAACATTTATTGATGGAACATTGGTAAATAATTTTTTCTATACCAGCACACCGGGAATTGCGTCAAGAGGCAGGTTTTCCCCATTCATTTTTAAAGGAACCGTTTTTAGTATAGGTGGTTACAGTGCTTTATATGGACAAGCCTTATCATCAGCTTTAATTCTTGAGTCAATTGATTTGCCCGAACAATCTTCTGCTAATCTGAATCTGTCCATACTTAGTCTTGGTGCAGGGTTTCAGAAACTGGAAAAAAATAAAAAGTCATCATGGGGTGTGAATTATAATTATTCCAACTTAACTCCTGCCTTTGCCATCATTAAACAGGAACAGGATTATTCAAAAGCACCAACGGCACATAATATTGATGCAAACTTCCGTATAAAAACATCAAAGAACGGGATGTTGAAATATTATGGATACTATACAACTAACAACGTGGCGTTTACACAAAACAGCCTTGACTCTCTCGGATATAAAGACAAGTTCGCTTTAACAAACGGAAACATGTATCACAATCTATCCTGGAAAGAAAGCTTAAAAAATAAATGGAAGTTTATAGCCGGTGTATCTGTATCAACCAATAAAGATGATATCAGTTTTGATATGCAGGATAATCAGAAGAATGATGTATTGCTGAATGGATTGCAGTTTAAAACATTTGATATTGAAAGCAAAGGTTTTTATGGCAATGCTAAACTTGTGCTGGAAAAGAAGTTCAGGGGATTGAATGCCCTGCGTTTTGGAACAGAGTATAATCACAGTGATGATAAAAGCATATTCACTGCTTACAATGGAGCGAAGTTCGATAGCCGTATTATTGAGAATGTATATGCCCTGTTTGCTGAGCAGGATATTTATCTCACTAATAATCTTGCAGCGAAATTTGGTGCAAGAGCAGAATACACTGCCTTGCTCGATAAAGCAAATCTTGCTCCACGAATTTCATTGGCATATAAACTCGGAAAGCAAAGCCAGGCTTCGTTGGCGTATGGCATTTTTTATCAGAACCCTGAATTGAAATATCAACCGGCAGTCAACCCTTTACTGTTTATGAAAGCTGAACATTATATTGCCCAGTATCAGAAAACAACCAGTCTTACAACGTTTCGTTTGGAAGCATTCTATAAGAAGTATCAGAACCTCATCAAAACAACAAACGTAAATGGCCGTGAAGTTGGCAGCAGTAACAAAGGGTACGGTGATGCCAATGGATTTGAATTATTCTGGAGAGATAAAAAGAATGTAAAGAATCTTGATTACTGGATCTCTTATTCTTATCTCAATACAAAAAGGGATTTCCTGAATTTTCCAACTGCTATCACGCCCAATTTTGCTGCCAATCATACTGCATCATTGGTAACGAAAATGTTTGTGACAAAACTGAAAACAAACTTCAATTTTTCTTACAACTATGCAAGCGGAAGACCTTATTATAATATTCAGTACGATCCCAATACGAGCAAAACATTTTTTGCAGATAAAGGAAGAATGCCTGATTACCACAATGTAAGTTTTGCATTAAATTATTTACCCAGCATTGGTAAGAAAAATGCGAAAGCCTTTGCGGTGTATGTGCTGAGTGTCAGTAATATTTTCAATATTAAACAGGTGTACGGTTACAGTTATTCAACCAACGGAATGCGGAAGCAGGAGTTAGTACCGCCATCGAGAATGTTTGTTTTCATTGGAGCGTTCATCAGTTTTGGTGTAGACAGAACAGATGATGCTATCAACAATAATTTATAAATCAAATCATCAACCAAACAATTTTATTATGAGCAACTTTCAACGCATCCCCGATGCAAACGAACAAAAAGACAAACAACTTTGGGAGATCGCTCAGAAAAGAGCGTCCTTTAAAACACATCTTATTACCTATGTGTTAGTAAATACATTTCTCTGGATTATTTGGGCAATCACTGGTGCCCATTCTTATGGAAGTGGGGTTCCCTGGCCCGTATGGTCAACACTTGGGTGGGGTATTGGAATTATCTCACACTACTTTGGTGCTTATGTTTATCCCAAAAGCAACAGTGTTGAACGTGAATATGAAAAACTGAAAAACAATCAATAATCATTCTTTAATTCTTAAAACAAATAACATGAAACGTATACTTATCGCAGTTTTTTTCGCCGCTCTTTTTACCAATGCCTTTGCACAAAGTGAACGCTATGCTGGCGCTATGCAGAAAAACCTGGAGGCTATCACCAACGCCAAAAGCCCTGCTGAAATGCATGACCTGAGCAATGCTTTTGAACGTATTGCTGATGCAGAAAAAAATCAGTGGCTTCCTTATTACTATGCAGCTATGACGGAACTGCTCAATGGATTTATGTTGACCGATAAAGCAGGTGCTGATGTAATTGCCGACCGTGCTGAATTGCTGATCAATAAAGCAGATGCACTGGAAGCAAAAAATTCAGAAATCTCCTGCATCAAGTCAATGATTGCCTCATTGCGCATGTTGGTTGACCCGATGCAGAGATGGCAGCAGTACGGTGCATTATCAGCACAATTAATTGAAGAAGCAAAGCAACAGGACCCAGCCAATCCACGTCCGTTTGCATTGCAGGCACAAAATCTTTTGTATACACCTGCTCAGTTTGGTGGCGGATGTACAACGGCAAAACCTGTAGCAGAAGAAGGAGTAAAGTTGCTGAATACATTTCAGGCAAAATCACCATTGCATCCAAGCTGGGGAAAGACACAGTTTGATATGGTTTTAGGGCAGTGTAAATAATCTATTACAGGCATGACATCATTATTCAGCATTCTAATTATCGCTCATATTGCCGGAGGCTCAGCTGGATTGCTCTCCGGCACTGTGGCAACC
>JBEBHT010000430.1:0-3475 GCA_040081135.1 Lacibacter sp.
ATTCTGCATCTTCTTCTTTAGCGGATTTGAGAAACCCTCTGACAATAATTGCACCGATTTTTACATCGCTTTGAAGGATATCATAGTACATCGTTGCAGTACTTTTGCTGACTGTATCTGTCTTTATAAAAACAACAGTTACAGACTGAGCTGCGTTACTGGAAGCAGGATCATTTTTATGACTGGCACACATCTGCTCCTTTGATACTATTGCAGTATATTCCTGAGCATAGTTTGAATTATTTTCCTCCTTCAGAAGTTTAAAGCCTTCAGGATTGACTTCGTTGTTTTTTATCAGGTTATATTTTGCGATTATCTTTCCGAACGATTCAGAATAATCCACAAGTGTAGAGGTATTATATTTCTTTACATCAGGCATCGATAACAAAACACTGTCTTCAATACCGGATAATTTAATTGTAAACCATGTCTTTTGTCCGGTGATTGGACCGGTAATTACATGGTTCTCCATCATGCCTAATGGTTTTTCATCTAAGCTTTTAATTGCAAAATTCGGTGTAGCGAGGAACCCTTTTTTTATTTTATCGATAATACAAATGGCCGTATCATTTATATAGAGTTTTTCTTTTTTGACATTAATTTTCATTTGTTGGCCAAAAGCAAATGAAGTGAACAGCAACAGGGAAGTTGCGAACAGAAGGTTTTTCATAAATTGAATTGTGTTTTTGTAGACGGATTGTTTAAAAAATTTGCTCACAAATATATGAGGAAGGGGGTTAATACAAGAAAGTTTATTTGTGATTCTGATCAGAAAAAAAGTATCAGAATTTTCGAAAGATGGTTTAGTTGTTTTGATACGAAAGCTTTGTTGCTGTATTAACTGAACGTACAAGTGAGCCGATAGCTATCGGCTGACACAACAACAGATGCCATTTGCACTTCAGTCTGCCACCTAAAATTGATTCTTCTTTCAAACCCTCTCCCTGCCTGATTTTACGTACATTTGCGGCTTCAAATTTTCGGACATTATGATCAGTGCAAGAAATATAACCCTCTCTTACGGTAAGCGTGTTTTGTTTGATGAAGTGAATATCAACTTCACCAAAGGGAACTGTTACGGTGTAATTGGTGCCAATGGTGCCGGTAAGAGTACCTTTTTAAAAATCCTTAGCGGTGAAATTGAGCCGAACAAGGGAACAGTGGAAATCACCCCCGGCGAACGTATGGCCGTGTTGAAACAGAACCACTTTGAATTTGATGACCAGACTGTATTGAATACCGTGCTGATGGGCCACAAAAAAATGTGGGAAGTAATGCAGGAAAAAGATGCTATTTACATGAAACCCGACTTCAGTGAAGAAGATGGAATGCGTGCAGGTCATCTGGAAGCTGAATATGGTGAAATGGGTGGATATACTTCTGAAAGTGATGCAGCCAGTTTCCTCAGCGGACTTGGTATTAAAGAAGAATACCTCCAGAGTTTGATGAAAGAAATTCCGAGTAACCTGAAAGTTCGTGTGTTGCTGGCGCAGGCTTTGTTTGGTAATCCTGATATTTTGTTGTTGGATGAACCGACCAACGGATTGGATATTGAAACAATCGGTTGGCTGGAAAATTTCTTAGCCGACTACGAAAATGTTGTACTGGTAGTAAGCCATGACCGTCACTTTTTAGATTCAGTTTGTACGCATGTGGCCGATGTTGACCGGGCAAAAATTAAAACCTTTACCGGTAACTACAGCTTCTGGTATGAAAGCAGTCAGCTGATGACAAAGCAGATGGGCGATAAGAATAAGAAGACAGAAGAAAAGCGCCAGGCTTTGATGGACTTCATTGCTCGTTTCTCTGCCAACGCATCCAAGAGTAAACAGGCAACATCGAGAAAGAAAGCATTGGAGAAATTGACTCTTGATGAAATAGAACCATCTAACAGGAAATATCCCGGCATTATTTTTCAGCCATTACGTGAAGTAGGCAACCAGATTCTGCATGTAGAAAAATTAAAGAAAACTGTTGATGGCCGTGTGCTGTTTGATAAAGTAAACTTCACAGTAAACAAGAACGATAAGATCGCTTTTGTAAGTAAAGATCCGCTGGCAGTAACACATTTCTTCAACATCATCAATGCAGAAGAAATTCCTGATCATGGAAGTTATGAGTGGGGAACAACTATTACCAAGGCTTTTTTACCGGTTGAGAATAATGAATTTTTTAAAGAAGGAAAAGCATTGATGGATTGGCTGAGGGAATTTGTACCAAGCCATGTAACCGATGCAGATGAACCTTTCCTCCGTGGATTCTTAGGAAAGATGCTGTTCAGTGGCGATGATATCATGAAAAAGACCAATGTACTGAGTGGAGGAGAGAAAGTGCGTTGTATGATCAGCCGAATGATGATGCAGAACCCGAATGTGATTATTCTTGATCAGCCAACCAATCACCTCGATCTGGAAAGTATCCAGGCATTCAACGAACAGTGTATTGATTATAAAGGTGTGGTATTGCTCACTTCGCATGATCATACGTTCATGCATACAACGGCGAACCGCATCATAGAATTAACTCCAAATGGCATCATTGATCGCCTCATCAGCTTCGATGAATACCTCGAAGATGACCGTGTTCACCAGTTGCAGCAGGAGATGTATGGTAAAGGAGTAATGGCCTAAGAAAACGTTATCAAATTATAAAGTCCCGAAACAATCGGGACTTTTCTGTTTTTGTATGGATTCAATCCCCTATCTTTGCCCCGTTATTTTGAGTTATACAGTGTTATGTAAGTGAATCGTCTTATCTGCTACGCACAATCTGCTTCTAGTTAGTTAGTCATTTTTTACGCCTCGTATTTTCTCAGATTTTTATCAAATTGTTTAATATTAACAAACATGAACATTTATGTTTCAAACTTAAGCTTCAACGTTAATGACGATGACTTAAGAGGATTTTTCGAAAGCTATGGTGAAGTATCCAGCGCTAAAGTAATTAACGACAAATTCACCGGTAAAAGCCGTGGTTTTGGATTTGTTGAAATGAGTGACGATGCTGCTGCTAAAACAGCCATCGGCGAATTAGATGGTGGTATGGTTGAAGGCCGTGCTATCAAAGTAACAGAAGCTAAGCCACGTGAAGAACGCACAGGTGGTGGTGGTGGTGGTGACCGTCGTCCTTCTTTCGGCGGAAACAAAAGCTTCAGCAACAACCGTTACTAATCTGGTTAAGCACAAGTTTAGAGTCATCTCGAAAGAGATGGCTTTTTTTTATGCCTTTTTTCAGCAGCGAGAAACGAAATATATTTACAAAAAAATACAATGAGCAACCTGGTACAGGAATTTAACGACTACCGAACAAAAATGAACGAAGTGATCCTGAGTAAGGATAACCTGGTCATTAAACGTCTCTGGAATTTAGATACAAACACTTATGCAGAAGGGGCATTAGATACAAAAACCAAGGAAATGCTTGGGTTGGTAGCAAGCATGGTGCTTCGCTGCGATGACTGTATTAAGTATCATCT
>JBEBHT010000431.1:0-3487 GCA_040081135.1 Lacibacter sp.
GAAACACCTGCAATAAAAATGAACAGCGGAAAAATCATATCATAAAAAGTAAACCCATTCCACACTGTATGATGTAACTGATTACTAATGCCTACAGCAATGCGTTCCCAAAAACTTAAATCGCCGTTTGCTGCAATCTGCCAGTCGACCGGGTTACGGTATAATGAATGCTTCTTCAGCACCACATTTGCCAGCCCATGAAAAATTCCTTCGCCACTGATGATCCAGAACATATCAAAACCACGCAGTGCATCCAGTGAAAGTAATCTTCCTGAAGGTTTGCTTTTTATGTCGGTTGGTTGCAGTTGAGTCATTCGTTGTTAAAGCTGTTAAGAGTATTTTAACTGAAAGTAAGTTGATGCTTAAAAGGTGTCATTCCAGTTATGTACACATACATACCTTCCGTCCTCAAACTTCCGAAATGTGTGCTGTACTTCTCTCCTCCCAAGTCAGTAATTTTTTTATGCGTCATAGCGCCGGGACCAAAACTTATCACATCGCCTCCCATTTCATATTTACCAACATTGTCTATTAAAAAACTATTCCCATTTTCGGGTGATGTAACCCCAGTTAGTTGTCCGCCTTCAGCAAAACAAAGTTCAATTGTTACAGCTACACCATCTTGTCCTGTAACACTAATGTCTAATTGTATTGCGCCATTGGTTTCACGAAATATAATGTTTGTATCCTGTGTTTTCACATTACTTACGGGCCGATTTTTAAAATCCATTTTATTCCAGAAACGGTCATCCACACTTGGAGAAAGTTTATAATCGCCTTTGCTGTTTCGTTTATCCTTCGGTAGTGGCTGGTAGTATGGTACTTCCAGTTTTTTGTGCAGTATATATTTGTTTCCTGCTTTTTCTAATCCTTCACTATAGAAATATCCCATGCTGAAGAAGCTGGTTGAAAGCCGCATGTACTTTAATACCGCAGCACCTTTACGGTAAGAAAAGAAGTCGGGAGAATTGGAGCGGCCTGATGCAATAATAAAAGGCCAGTCAACACCACCAAAAAGAGTGGCTGTAATATTCTTTTCTTTGATGCGTAATAAATGCGATGTTGAAAACAGTTTTTCGTAACTGTCGGGTAATGGAGCTGGAGTCGGCAATTGTTGCTGCAATGTTTCGTTTTCCAGAAAATAAAACAGCGACCTGTTTAAAACATCTTTTTCAAACCTGTTTAGTGCTTCAATCTTTTTTGCAATGGCTGCAAACTGCCGGTTATTATCACGTATAGCCATATAACGATACTGCAAATAAAGAATGGTTACCGGTTTTGCAGCTGACAGGTATTGATCCTGCCGTCTCGAATCATTTGTTACAAGATCACCATTAGGCTCAATGTAATAGAAATACATTGATAAGTTTTTTCGAACCGGTTTAAATAACTCCGGTTTGTTTGCTAACCTGGCGATAGTAATAAATGCTGTGTTTTCAACGCCTGAATAAATACCGCTGCGCTCAGGATAATGACCGTCTTCATCCATATAAACAGCTTCACCCAGCCAGTCATTAATACGGTTAGTATATTTTTTATTGGGGTATAGTGCATTGATTTGTGATAAAGCCGCACTTACCACCCAGCGATGATTGGGTGTATGTATTCCACCCGTAACCAATCCTTCACCAGCTTTGAGAATAATCTGTTTCAGTTTTTGTGTAACAACATCCAGCTCTTTGCTTTTTTCTTTGTGTAAAAGAGAAGCTGCCGGGCAAAGTATTTCGATAACGAAAGCTGTATCGGGTGGTGATTCAAGATTGCCCACATTCACTGTACCATCATCTGCCTGCGATTCCGAAAGAAACTGTATCAGTAATTCAAGTCTGCTGATGATAACAGGATCATGATAATAGGCTGAACCTGCGGTGCAGTAGGATGCAGTTAAAGCAGAAATATCATAAGCAATCATGCGGCTGAACTTCAGGTTGTTTGGTTTTACCGATTCAATCAGCACCGCCACCTGTTTATCATTGGCATCAATCAGCCGTTTCATCAAATCGCTGTCAATTGAGTTTGTCTGAAATGCAAATTCACCTGCATTTACAAATAGCGGCGTTAATGCGGCCATTGTTCCCATTTTTAAAAAATCGCCACGTTTCATGTGCATTTTTATTTTCTCATTGTATAAGAATACAGGAGCTTACCGGTATAATCAACTGCTTGTAACAGTAAGTCACCTTGTGTAACCGACAAAACAAAGAACCCATACTCTGAAGCAGCGAAGTTGCTGCCCGGTATTAATTGTGCTGCTGTTTTTTCAGATGCAGCTCCTGAAATAACCTGTTGTGTTTTTCCTGCGGGAATGATATGTTGTAAACTATGTTCATGTCCTGATAAATAAACATCCACTCCTGTTTTATCAAACAATGGTTTGAGCGATGAGCGGATTGCTTTCGTGTCGTATGCTTCCGTTCTGCTGCCACCTGTGTACATCGGATGATGACCCACTACAATTTTCCATTTAATCTTCGGATCAGTATTACTGAGTTCTTTTGCAATCCATTTTTTTTGTTTACTGCTATCCTGTGTTTTTACATTGGGACCATATTCTGAGTTGGAATAAAATTCCGGGATTAACGGGTTGGTATCAATGAACAAAATTAAAACCTTACTGGCTGTATCACCCGGAATTGAAATCAGTTTCGAATAATAACGTGCAGGCATCTTCCACCGGCGGCTGATCTTTGTGTATGCCACCTGTGCATCCGGGTTGCTTTTGTAATCATGGTTCCCCAGCACAGGATACCAATCCCATTGAAGTGAGAAAGCGGTGTAAATATCTTCGAAGGAATATTTCCACAATGGATCCTGTTCACTGATAACGCCACTGGGATAAAAATTATCTCCTGTTGCAATAATAAACTGCGCTTTTATTTCCGCAGCTGTTTTACCCATTTGCACAGCTACCTGCTTTTGATGATCTTCTCCATTTCTTCCCCAATCGCCCATGGCAATAAAATTTAACGCAGAGGGGCTTGCAGAAATTTTTGGAGATGGAATATAATTCAGGCTGTCTTTAATGAGTATCTGTGCATACTGATACTGGCAGTAAAAAACAAAAAAAAACAACTGTATAGCTTTTCGAATTAGTGGATGCATGCTATAAATATAAGTGAAAGAAAAATCCCGGGGTTTGATAACCCCGGGGTAATTGACTACTGATTATAACTGCTAAAAAAAATTAATAGCCGGGGTTCTGAACCAACTTAGGGTTTGTGTTCATTGCCGCAGTTGGAATCGGGAAAATACGACGGTAAGTATCTGTATTGGTTTTGAAGCCATACAAAGTTTCATACTTACCGAAACGTATCATATCATTTCTGCGCCAGCACTCCCATGTAAACTCACGTGCACGTTCAGCATACAAATCATCAAGTGTTACTGAAGTCCATGCAGCCGAAGTGCTGCGATTACTGCGTACCAAATTTACAAGCGAAAGAGCAGTCTGTCCATTGGTGGCTGTTCCTCCACGTAAGATGGCTTC
>JBEBHT010000432.1:0-3481 GCA_040081135.1 Lacibacter sp.
CTCTCAACAACGGCATGCTCATACAATGACTTCCACCTCTTGCTCTTGATAGCTCTGCTGATGGTAACAGGATCAATGTGTTTTCAATACTGTCTGGATCAACTCCTTTTTCGAATTTCTCAAATGCTTCTGTTGTTGTCATTACATCAAAACCTGCTGCCCTGAATGCTTCAGCTGTATGATCATTTCTGTCGTAGCCAATTACCACGCCTTCTTTCAAAGCTACTACATTACAACTGTCAGTCCACTGTTCTCTTTCGTCGTGGGGAAAAACATTGCCACCACTGTAAATAATTTTCACATCGTCAGGATTTATACCAAAATCTTCTTTACTGATCTGACGAATCAAAGATTCAATGCCCGGCAAATTTTTGTTTACGCTGTAGTTCCTTGTTTTAACATAAGGTTCATTGGCAGGTTTGTAAAACTGCAGAATTTCCACCTGCTCCATTTCCAACTGACGTGGATTATGTGCAAGTTTGTTGATATAGCTGTGACGACTAATATGTTCAGCTCTTAATATTTTTTCTGAGAAACGTCCGTACAGTACCCACACATTCCGTTTTACCTGTGTGAAGATGGTATCAATATGCATCTGTGCACGGTTCTTTGGAATCTTCACAACCGATATTTTTTCAATTCCCAGTTCTGGCCTGCTGAAGAAAGAGTGTATGATTTCATTTACGGCACTGCTGCTGGTACGGATACTGCAACCGATCACAAAATGTTTGGGATGAATCATCATTACATCACCACCTTCAATACTGATGATGCGGTGTTTGCGTTCTTCTTCTTCATACAGAAAGAAATCGCTTTCTTCAATAATCTCCATAATTTTTTCAGGTTCGTTTTTGAAAAAATAATAGAGTGATAAGAATTTGGTGAGCAATGATTCTCTTCTTCTTGCAACTGTCGCCATGCGGCTCAACAGGATATGACCTTTCACCATGATGCCAATGTCACGGGTAAAAATAAAGTTGGGAACAGGAGGGAAGATGAACATATCTTCACCCGTACCATTTTCTTCTGCAGGTAAAATGCCGGTGATAAAAACCTTGGCCAGCAATGCAGGATCGTTGATGGCTTCTAATCGTTGCTGTATAGCAAAACTTGATTCTTCATACGAGCAGATAGCAGAGATTAAACGGAGTTTTACTTTTTCATCACTGATGATCTCTGCCAGCAGTTGTTGTGTATCCAGCACTTTATCACTGTTGAAATATTCTTCTTTGCCCGGTATGTAACACCATGATTTTTTTTCAGGTTCAGATTTTTGCTGATAGCTGTTGATATAATTTACTTTTTCACGGTCTAAGAAATACAATAACAGTTTCACATAGTGATTGTATTCTTTCTGCATACTTTTCAGATGCACAATGTCATCATAAAGATTGTCAGCAAAAGTTCCGGGAATGATTTTACCAATGCCACCATCGGGGCTGTGGATTAAAAGTTTTCGTAATCGTCCTAATTCATTTTCTACGTAATAATTATGTTGCGCCATAAAACCGGTTTAATGTTCAGTAAAGGATGGGTCGTAAGAGATTGTTGCGGGAATATCTTCTTTGCAGAAAGATGTTTCAACTGCAACGGGTAAGGAAACTAAACTTAGTAATCGGGCAGACTGCCTTCACCTGCAGAAATCAGGTTGAGGAAGTATGGCAGCATCAGGTTTGTTGTTATGTGCTTCTGAAAAAACATATTGCAAGTTAGGTGATTTGGTACGAAGCTGCAAGTTTGCAGTTACTAACGGGAACTGTTATGTTTTTGCCGGGTAATCCACGCCGATCAGATCAAAAAACTCCTGTTCATTCAACTCTTTCACGCAGCCGGGTTTTAAATCGCCCAGTTTTAATTCTTCAATGGAAATACGGATCAAGCGCAGGCAACGGCGATTAATGGCCAGGCACATTTTTCGTACCTGGTGAAACTTGCCTTCTGTTAATGTCATCAGCATCCATGTATGCGGGTACTGCTGCCTGAAATCATCCATGTGGATATAATGATCCGTAACATCCGTAACAATTTCAATGGAATCAGGAACAGCAATATATGGCTCGCTATCTTTCACCGGAATGGTAACACCGGTTCTTAATTGTTGCAGCAGTTCATCTGTAACAATATTTTTCACCATAACGAGGTAAGTCCGTCTGTGTTTTTTCTTTGGATCAAACAATAACCTTGTTATTTTTTTATTCGTAGTTAATATGAGTAAACCTTCTGAATGATTATCCAATCGACCGATGGCATGTGTTCCTTCGGGAAATTCAAAATCAAGATCACCCAGCAACTTCACTTCATGTGAACTGACGAACTGCGAAACCATATCGTATGGTTTGTTGATGATGAAGTAGCGGTGGGGGAGTTTGTGCATGTATAAATAAACTGCTTTTTATCAATCAACATTTTTTAAAAAAAAAGCAGGGATTTGTTTCCACCCTGAAGAGGGACATTCTTTAATGCTGTCAGGTATAGGATATTTCCATAAAACTTCACTTACTGAAGGATGTTTTTCTGAAAATCTTATTAAGTACCTGCCATTTGGGTAAACGATATTTAGCCTTTCGTCTTTCCCATATCTTTCGATAAATTTTTCTCCATTTACAAAATAAAAGTGCTCTATCTGTAAGCCATTTTTTAAAGTACGATATTGTTTTAGAGTTGTAGTAATAGTATATCCCGGATATTTTTCTAATTCAGATTTACGCCAGAATGTATACGTTAATGCAGCAGGAACTATAAGAAGACCCAGATAAACAAGATATTTTTTCATTAAATGATTTTTCAAATAGGCAAAATTAGTCAGTTTTAATAGGTTCAACTCCCTTAATTGTTCCCCAAGTCCTCACCACTTTAAACCTTACAAACATATCCTCACTGTACCAGTTTTCTTTTCTTGTTTTCTGAATCACTTCTGCATGGTCTTTCATTTTATATGCAAACTGTTTCATCTGTTCCTTGCTCTGCCAAATGGAAAAAGTTGCCTGTCTTAATCTTGGCGATTCACCTATTCCAACAGAAAATAAAAAACCATCTGCTTTCCGCATATCATTCGACACTGCTTCCACATGCTCATGAAAACGGGCCAGCTTTTTCCTACGGATTGTTGCCCTCGTTAAAACAGCAATCATTCCTTCATAATCGGTTTTGGGCGGCAGTTTTCCAAAAGCTTCTTTGCCATCCCAGGTTCCATGTCCTTCGATTGGGTGAAGTACTACCGTCCATGTTTCACATCCAAAAAACTTCCACCATCCGGCAATAAAGTTGCCGTAATATTGTTTAAGCAGTTGTTGAGGATTGGATAAATCAGTTATTTGCCTCATTTCCTCTTCTTCCATCACCACCAATAATCCCCATTGCTGCCAGTCGGGTAATTTGCTGAAAGTGCCATCCCGACCGCATCCAAGTGTTTTATGAAACCTGATTTTTCGGTTGAAAAGCAGGGGCAGCCGGTGTAATGCCATTGCCAGCAGTGCAAAGT
>JBEBHT010000433.1:0-3466 GCA_040081135.1 Lacibacter sp.
CAGTTTAAACTTTTTTGCTCTTTTGGAGTAGAGGATGTTGGTTTGATGGCTAAGCGAAACACCAGTTCATTTCCATTGCTGATGCCACCTACAACACCACCTGCATGATTGGTTGTTGTTTTACCATGCATATCTTCAATGGCATCATTATGTTCACTGCCAAACATTTTGGCTGCGGCAAAACCGGTTCCGAATTCAATACCACGCACTGCAGGAATTGCAAAGATGATATGTGCCAATGCCGATTCAACTGAATCAAAATAAGGTTCACCCAAACCAACAGGCAACCCGTTCACTTTACATTCAACCAAACCGCCAACTGAATCTTTTGCGTCAATGGCATTCTGCAACCCCTTCTCCAAATCTTTTTCACCGCCTATTTCAATTACCTCGGCATGAATAGTTATACTCTGCATTAATTTCTTTGCAATGGAACCGGCAGCAACTAATCCAGTTGTCAATCTTGCACTGAAATGTCCTCCACCTCTGTAATCTTCATTACCACCAAATTTTTCATGTGCTGTAAAATCAGCATGACCTGGGCGTGGAATACTTCTTTGCTTCTGATAATCTTCGCTGCGGGTATTATTATTTTCAAACAGGATGGTAATCGGAAATCCTGTAGTCTTTCCATTAAAAATTCCACTTTTGAAAATGGGATAATCTGCTTCCTGTCTTGGTGTGGTTCCTTTTTGTTTACCTCCTTTTCTTCTTTCAAGATCGGGAAGTAAATCATCTTCAGTTAATGCCAAACCTGCCGGACAACCATCAATGGTAATGCCCACACATTCACCATGCGATTCGCCAAAAATGGAAACACGAAATAATTTTCCGAATGAATTCAATGTTCTTTGTTTATGTTATAAAGATACGTTTGCTCCAAGTAACTTCAGATGCTCATAAAAATCAGGATAAGACTTATTAACGGCATCTGCTTTTCCAATCGTCACCGGTCCATTTGCTTTTAATGCAGCAACAGCACAGGCCATGGCTATACGATGATCATGACGTGAATGAACAGTTGCAGATTTTATCCCACCTCCGCCATGAATGATCATCAGATCGTCCTGCAGATCAATTTGTACTCCCAGTTTTCCAAATTCTTCCTGTAAGGTAACAGCACGGTTACTTTCTTTATGCACTAAGCGTTTGGTTCCTTCAATCACTGATTTGCCATTGCAATTTGCAGCGAGTGCCACCAACGGTGGAAACAAGTCGGGGCATTCATTTGCATTGAAATGAAAAGCTTTTAACGGTGCCGGGCCAATTTCAATCTGCTCAGGTTGAACTGAAAGAATGCAACCACAATCCATCAATGCCTGGAGGACAGCTTTATCAGCCTGTGTTGAAAATACATCCAAACCTTTCACCGTAATATTTCCTGCAATAGCACCTGCAACCAGTAAAAAAGCAGCACCGCTCCAATCACCTTCTACCGTGTAATGATGAGTCGTGAGTGATGAGTCGTGAGTATCTGCAGCAAAATAAAATTCTTCGTAATTCTTATTCTCAGGAAGTTTCAGCCCAAATTGTTTCATCACATTCAATGTGAGATCGATATAAGGTCTGCTCTTAAGATTATTCACTTTAATGGAAACATTACTTGCATTGCTGCCAGAATATGCCATTAACAAACCCGTTAAAAACTGTGAGCTGAGTGATCCATCTATTTCAATATTTTTTGGAACGATTGGGCCCTGGATACTCAATGGAAGTTTACCAGCATTGCTTTTTACTTTGATATCCAACTGCGGTAATATCTCATCAAAAAAATCCATCGGTCTTGTTGTAAGACTTCCAGTTCCATTAACAGTAATTGCATGAATGCTTAGTGCAACCAACGGCGTGAACATACGGATACTGAGTCCTGATTCACCGCAATTAATTTCACTGCCGATGGGATTTACTCCATTGCTGGTAATCGTCAGTTCATTACCATTTGTTTCAATCAATGCTCCCAGCTTTTGAATAATATCCAGCGCTGCTTTATCATCATTACTGTTGCCGGGGTTTTTAATTACACTTATTCCCTTCGCCAGCAATGCAGCAGCACAGGCACGTTGCATAGAGCTTTTAGAAGCATTCGTTTGAATGCTTCCTGATAATGTTGATGGTTGAATGATTACTTTCACAATTATAAGCTTGTAATGATCTTCTTTAAATCTGACATCGGAATACTCTTCACCACTCCTTTACCAATCTTTTCCAGCAACACATAATTCATTTCACTCTTCACTTTCTTTTTATCCTTTTGCAGAATATCAAACGCTTTTGCTTTGTCAAATTCAGCATAAGTTGGCAATCCATACTTATTCAATAAGTCAGTTACCTTTTCTGTTTGTTTAAAACCGTTGAGCTGTTCAGAAATATGACAGGCATAAGTCATGCCGATTGAAATAGCCTGTCCATGCGATAACTCATACATATTCTCAATAGCATGTCCCAAGGTATGACCAAAGTTCAATAGTTTTCGGTCACCACTTTCAAATTCATCCAGCTGCACTACTTTGGTTTTGATCAGAGCATTGCGTTTGATCAATTCAGCAACCAGGTTCTTCTTGCTCTGATAAGTTTTTAATGAACCTGCTTCCAGTTGTTTGAACATGGCTGCATCTTTAATACAGGCATGTTTAATAATTTCTGCAAACCCATTTTCCCATTCAGTTTGCGGAAGTGTTTTCAGGAAAGCCGTATCATGTAAAATAAACGATGGCTGACGGATGATACCCACCATGTTTTTATACACACCTACATCAATTCCATTCTTACCTCCAATACTTGCATCAACCATTGCCAGAACAGTAGTTGGAATAAACCCAAATTTGATTCCACGCATGTATACCGATGCGACATAACCTGTGAGATCAGTAATTACACCGCCGCCAACACCAACCAAAGTTGATTTACGGTCGGCACCCATTTCAATCAGCTCTTCAATAATCGTATCAACTGTTGGCTGAATCTTAAACTCTTCCCCGGCTTTTAAAACAATGGTGTTCCAGCCTTTAAAACGTTTGGTATGTGCATTAAAAATATTATCGTCAGTAATGATGATCGTATGCGTTTTATCAACGACATCTTTTAACTGCGTAATACTTCCGTCTAAATAATAATCAACTGATGCAGTTGAAAATTTATATGTAAGTTTTTTCATTTTGTTTATCGCAAAGGCGTCAAGACGCAAAGTCTAATGATGAATAGAATTGTTACAGTACAAGAGTGCGACGCAACAGAAGCCAGATAGCCATCCAAAAGCCGACAACTACAAACCACTAACTACAAACTTCAACCTCAGCTATCCAATATCTTCTTCTGATGATTAATACTTTCCATATGCACCGCATCAAAATACTTGGTGATGAACTCTTTGCTCAACCCTTTTCGTTCGCCTTCTTTAAATGCTCTGTCCAATATTGCGTTCCAGCGGTTGGTTTGCAGGATGGTGATATTATTATCTTTCTTGTAC
>JBEBHT010000434.1:0-3457 GCA_040081135.1 Lacibacter sp.
ATATTATGATCATATAGGTGGAGGTATTGATACTGTTAGTGGTTTTGGTAAGATTACGATTCTTGGAAATAGTTACACGGGTAGGGGTATATGGTATTATTATATCGTTTCGTTGTTATTTAAAACACCAATCAGTTATTTTTTGTTTTTACTATTAAGTTTATTCTATTTAGTAAAGAATACCAGCCTGAGTTTATTTATAAAAAATCATTTTTTTCTTATTATACCTGTTCTGTATTTTCTGGTAATACTGAGTTTTTTTTACCAAACTCAGTGCGGAATCAGACATATTATTTTTATTTATCCGTTTTTTTTTATTTTAAGTGGGAGTGTTATTGCCAATGCAAAATTTCTTTTTCAAAAAGCGCTTGTTTTTTTTGCAAGCATATTTTTGATTATCAGTGTAATGAAATATTATAATAACTATTACCCCTATACGAATGAATTGATTGAAGATAAAACGACAGCAAACGAGTATGTTGGGGCATCAAATCTTAATTTCGGCCATGGAAATTTATTTTACAAAAAGTATATGCGAGAGCATAAAGATGTAAAATGGGTAACTGAGCGACCTGAAGTTGGAATATTTTTAATAACTGTTGATGATTATATGGATATCTGGAACAAACATCAATATGACTGGATCACTTCATTTAAACCAATTGGTCATGTAGCTCATTCTGCCTTACTAATACGAGTTACCGAAAAAGATATTGAGAAATAATTAAAAATTATTCCTTCCTGCTAAATCGTCTTTTCAAGAACGGCAAATTCAAGTTTTTGCAAATGTTTGCCTGTTAAACCGTCTTCAATAAATGGTTCTATTTCACCCGTATCCACATAGCCATTGCGTTTGTACCAGTCAATCAGCTCAGTTCGAACAGATATTACCTTCATATAAATCATGCTGCAATCAACTTCCCTCGCATGGGCTTCGGCAGCAATCAATAACTTTTTGCCAATGCCGCCACCCTGTGAAGCAGGAGATACACTGAACATGCCGAGGTAAAGTTTATGATGATGCTTTTGAAGGTTAACGGTTCCAACGATATGATTTTGTTCATCGGTGCATTTCAAGATCACACTTCCCGGTTCATTGATGACATCTCTCACCGTTTGTTCATTTGTTCTCACATCACCTGCAATGAGATGAGCTTCTGTCGTCCATCCCTGTTTTGAACTTTCACCACGATAAGCACTGTTTAATAAATCAACCAGTTCTGCTGCATCTGCAACAGTTGCTTTTGAAATCTTCATATTTTCTGTTTCAGTCAAAATTAAAAAATCATTGCAATCAATCCCTGTAATTCAGGGCAGGTTTACGATCACCAAGTAATGCTTTATACTGGTAATTACCAATACTCTGTTTAAACTCTGCCTTTGCTTTTTGAATGATCTCCGGATGCAGGAACAGGTCAATTGCCGTCATGGCCATTGTTTTAGCAGATGTCATCATGCCCTTTGTTCCAATCTCTGTACCACCACATGCTACTGCCTGCCAGCTATGAGCAGGGGTGCCGGGAACCCAGGTTGCTGTGCTGATACCAACTGTTGGAACTACATAGCTCACATCACCAACATCGGTGCTTCCGCCACCTGCATCTGTTACTGTTTTCAATGGAGTAATAAGGGCTGCGTTACTGATTGGTGGGGCAGGAAATCCAAAACTGGATTGAATCTTAGTTCCAAAATCAACTTCAGCAGGAGTATAAATTACACCACCGGTTTTTTCAAGGTTTTTTTGCATTACTTCTGCCAGTGTTCTGTTGAGCAAGAGATCATGAGTGCCGCCGATAATTTCGTATTCCATTTTTGTATCTGTACCTAAAGCAGCTCCGTTTGCTGCATTCACCACACGGTTGAAAATACTTTGTGCCTGGTCTCTTTTTGGATGACGTACATAGTAATATACTTCTGCATAATCGGGAATAACATTGGGTGCTTTGCCACCACTGGTAATCACATAATGTATCCGTGTTTCCTGCGGAATATGTTCACGCATCATGTTCACCATATTATCCATTGCTTCAACTCCATCCAATGCAGAACGTCCACGCTCTGGCGATGCAGAAGCATGTGCAGAAATTCCACGAAAACGAAACTTAGCTGACATATTTGCCAATGCACTTGTCATTGTTACTTCATTGTCATTGCCTGGATGCCAGTGAATGGCTACATCAACATCTTTAAACAAACCGGCTCTAACTAAGTATACTTTGCCGCTGCCGCCTTCTTCTGCCGGACAACCAAATACTTTAATAGTTCCTGTAAACTTTTTTTCTTCAATCATTTTTTTTATAGCAATCCCTGATGCAACAGAAGCAACTCCAAACAAATGATGACCGCAAGCGTGTCCGGCATCTTTTCCTGCGCTTGTTTTTTCAGGTGCATTGGTTTGTGAAATGCCGGGCAGTGCATCAAACTCAGCAAGAATAGCAATTACCGGTTTACCGCTGCCGTATGTGGCTACGAAAGCTGTTGGCATTCCAGCTACACCTGTTTCAACCGTAAAGCCATTTTCTGTCAGGGTTTTCTGAAGCAATGTACTGCTCTTTACTTCCTTGTAACCAACTTCTGCATAGTCCCATATCTGCAAGGCCATGCCTTTGTATTGCTCATAATGAGATTGTATTTCAGCTGCGGCCTGCGTTTTCAACTGATCGTCTTTTAAGACAACCGGCTTTTTTTGTGCTGTGACGCTGAGAAATAAAAAGAGGAGAGAAGAAAAAAGAGAAACTACTTTCATGCTGATTGGTTTTTGAAAGTATGGAAGTTAAGAAGCTATGCGTAAAAACTAAGAAAAAAGTACAGAGGCTTCTTTAGAGAAAGTAAATTACCAGAGATTGTCAATTTTTACAGCTTCTTTCAGCAACTGAACAATGGCCTGTTCATCAATTTCATCAGGGCTGTGGAAGATTTTATAAAAGATCTGTTTGTTAGTGCCGTGTGTAAGATATTGATCAGTGTCGTCTAGTTTATTGCCATACCAGAATCCCAATAAAACACCTGTTTTAATTCCGCCTCTTGGTATCGTTGATGGCCAGATAATACATAATCCCTTTTTACCATAGAAATACGGAACATTGAAAGATATTTTTTCCTTGCAGTGAGCAGGCAGGTTTTCAAGAATGATCTGTCTTAATACATCTGTAATGATGCGTTCATTTTCAGGCAGCAGACCAAACAACTGCACTAACGATCTTATTTTTATTGACGACTGTTGGGGCATTAAACTTTTAAGCAGCATTTAACTCATCAAATCAATCATTCCTTTAAAAACAAGGACTAATCCAATAATGGTTAAACCATACAGCCCGAAGCTGTAACTGCCGCCGCTGTCGAACAGAAAGAGGGTAAATAAGAACCCGGTGGTTAATAACCCAATCCCGATGCCGCAATAAATAAAGGCATTGTTCCTCTTTTTTTCGTTGCGAATTTCTTTCCATTTGAGCAGGGC
>JBEBHT010000435.1:0-3454 GCA_040081135.1 Lacibacter sp.
AGGAAAAGATACGTTCAGCGTAATGATTGGTTCCACCTGGGGCTTAACCATTTTGGCTGGTTTACTGGTTTGTATTATCGGCATCATCATCAGCGGTAGGGCCGGTATGCTCAAGGAAAAACAAATCAGCACGGCAGTAACTGATCCGCATGGTACGGAAGTGAAAACAGAATACAAGTTTGCACTGGGTATGTTTGTTTCCATTGTATCGGGTGTACTGAGCGCCTGTTTTAATTTTGGACTGGAAGCCGGTCAATCAATGGCAACAGTTGCAAATGAAGCATGGAAAGCTGCCAATCCCGGTGAAGGTGAATTCCTGTATCGCAACAATGTCATTTATATTGTTCTGCTCTGGGGTGGTTTAACAACGAACCTCATCTGGTGTGTTATTCTTAATGCACGTAATAAATCATTTGGTGATTATACCAAAAAAGAAACACCGTTGCTGAAAAACTATTTGTTTTCAGCATTGGCAGGTACAACCTGGTTTCTGCAGTTCTTCTTTTATGGTATGGGCGAAAGTAAATTAGGAAATGGACCAAGTTCATGGATACTCCACATGGCCTTTATTATTCTTGTTGCAAATATGTGGGGACTTGTGTTGAAAGAATGGAAAGGCGTAAGCAAAAAAACAATAACAACCGTTACAGCAGGTATTATCATTATTATTCTATCCGTATTACTGGTAGGGTATGGTAACAGTTTGCATTAATAAACATAAATGAATCAGTTATGTCAGTAGAAACAAAAAATTATAAACACGTAAGCTATTTGTGGGATGATGCTAAAGCAGCAAGCTTAGCTGGTGATGAAGTTGCCTTACTTGTTTACCGTTCTAATTTATTGGGTGCAGATCTGCGCTTAACTAACTATGGTGGTGGCAACACTTCCTGTAAAGCTATGGCCAAAGATCCATTAACAGGGAAAGAAGTGGAAGTAATGTGGGTGAAGGGCAGCGGTGGTGATCTCGGCACCATGAAAAGAAATGGATTGGCTGCATTGTATGTTGACCGTTTACGCAGTTTAAAAAATATCTATCGTGGCCTGGAACATGAAGATGAAATGGTTGAACTCTTCAATCATTGCATTTATGATCTTTCATCAAAAGCTCCATCCATTGATACACCCTTGCACGGGTTTCTTCCATTCAAACATATTGATCATCTGCATCCTGATGCAGCCATTGCCATTGCAGCAGCAAAGGATGGAGAAAAGATCACCAAAGAATTATTCAATGGAACGATTGGTTGGGTAAAATGGCAGAAGCCAGGTTTTGAATTGGGGCTGATGTTAAAGCAATGCCTTGATGAAAATCCCGGCATCCGTGGAATCATGCTCGGCTCACATGGTTTATTTACATGGGGCGATACTGCATACGAATCTTATATCAACACACTGGAAGTAATTGAGCGTTGCGCTGAATATCTTCAGGATAATATTAAAAAACAGGCATCTGTATTTGGTGCTGAGAAATTAACTTCTCTGCCTGAAGCAGACCGTAAAAAGCAGGCTGCTTCATTAGCTCCTGTATTAAGAGGTTTCTGCTCATCGGAGAACAGAATGATCGGTCATTTTACAGATGATGCAAGAGTACTGGAATACATCAACTCAAATGATCTGAATCGTTTGGCTCCATTGGGAACAAGTTGCCCTGATCATTTCTTACGCACCAAGATTTCTCCGCTGGTATTAAATCTTACTGCAGCAGAAGATTTAAGTGATGTAAAAAAGATCAAAGAAAAAATTGCTCCTTTATTTGAAGCATACCGTAAAATGTATGCCGATTATTATAATGGCTGTAAGCATGCAAACAGTCCGGCCATGCGTGATCCCAACCCGGTTGTGATTTTGTATCCCGGTGTTGGTATGTTCACTTTTGCAAAAGATAAACAAACAGCAAGGGTAGCGGCTGAGTTTTATATCAATGCCATTAATGTAATGAAAGGTGCAGAAGCCATTTCTGAATACACGTCATTACCACGCCAGGAAGCATTCAATATTGAATACTGGTTGCTGGAAGAGGCGAAACTGCAGCGTATGCCGAAACCTAAATCCTTAAGTGGAAAGGTTGCATTAATCACGGGCAGCGGTGGCGGAATTGGAAAAGCGATTGCAAGAAAATTTGCTGAAGAAGGCGCCTGTGTGATTTTAAATGATATGAATGCAGACCGTTTGGCAGAAGCAAAAGATGAATTTGTAAAACAGTTTGGAAAAGATATTGTAGCTGCTGATATACTTGATGTAACAAGTGATGCTACCATTCAGCAAACACTGGCAACAGCAGCACTTGCTTTTGGCGGTGTAGATATTGTAGTGAACAATGCAGGTCTGTCCATTTCCAAATCAATCGAAGATCATTCTGAAAAAGATTGGGATCTGTTATATGATGTATTGGTGAAAGGTCAGTTCCTTGTTACTCAAAAAGCAGTTGAAGTAATGCGCAAGCAGGGAACAGGTGGAGATATTCTTAATATCGTCAGCAAGAATGCATTGGTAAGCGGCCCGAACAATGCCGGTTATGGTTCTGCAAAAGCTGCTCAACTTCATCTGTCAAGACTTAATGCAGCTGAATTAGGAAAAGATAAGATTCGTGTAAATGTGGTGAATCCTGATGCAGTGATTTCAGGCAGTAATATCTGGAGTGGTGGCTGGGCCGAAGGAAGGGCAAAAGCCTATGGCATCAGTATTGAAGAATTACCGGCTTACTATGCAGGCAGAACTTTGCTGAATGAAATTATTTTACCGGAAGATATTGCGAATGCATGTTTTGCTTTTGCAGGTGGGTTATTAGGTAAATCAACCGGAAATGTATTGAATGTAGATGGCGGTGTAGCAACTGCATTTGTAAGATAATAAACAGTTTTCTCATAGTCCTTTAGTTTACAAACGGGTTGTTAGTTCCCTTTCGGCCCTCTTTTTTAAATTTGACTAACTTAGATATTATTAAATCGAGTGTATGTTCATAGAAAAAAACAAGATCGCTGAATTCAATGGATTGCATGCAGCTGATCACAAACGAAAATTTGATTTCATTGCTTCAGAAATAAAAGATGTTGAAGAGGTTTTACAGAAACTGATTGACTTCCAGGTAGCGATTCCAAGCTGGGCATTGGGTACAGGTGGTACAAGATTCGGACGCTTTGCAGGAGCAGGTGAGCCCGGCAGTTTAGAACAGAAATTAGAAGATGTTGGATTGCTTCATGCATTGAATCAATCAAGTGGCGCTATCTCCCTGCATATTCCATGGGATATTCCTGATAACTATGCTTCTATTAAAGCAACGGCTGCACAATTAGGGTTGAAGTTTGATGCAGTGAACTCTAATACATTCCAGGATCAGAAAGACCAGGAACTCAGTTATAAGTTTGGTTCTTTACAGCATGTAAATAAGGCTGTACGTAAACAGGCCATTGAGCATAATGTTGAAGTAATTAAACATGGTGTTGAGCTTGGA
>JBEBHT010000436.1:0-3435 GCA_040081135.1 Lacibacter sp.
CTTCCAGCACCAAGTAAATATAAATGAGATAGAGGGTAATGGTTACTGCTTCAATGATGAGATTCATTCGTGTATTGCCTGTTCCTGTTACTGCATTGAGCCATACAACAGAGATAGACATGAGCAGCATCCCCGTTGTTACAATGCGTAGTACGGGAATGGCTTCTGTAATAAAACTATCAGATAAACGAAACACTGAAAGCAGTTCTCTTGCAAACACATTGAACAGTATAAACATGATGACGGCTGAACTTAAACTCAGCTTCATGATTTTGTAAATGAGCCGTTGCACTTCGCTTGTACGTCCCTGCCCAATGATATTACTTACCATAGCATTAGTTGTTGAAGCAAAGGCCCAGATGAATACACCAACAAGTGAAAAGATATTCCGCATCACATTGCTGATAGCTAAAGCCCGTTCGCCATGATGTTCAATGAATATATAAAACACCAGCCAGCTGATGAGACTGATAGAAAACTGTCCGATAAGTGGTGCTGAAATACGCAGAATGAGATTGCTGAGTTCTTTGTTGTATTTCAGATAACTGAACAGATGAAACCTGATGTTGAACTTTTTTAAAAAGATAAACAGGAATACTACGAGCATTCCAATAAACTCAGCTAACACAGATGCATAAGCTGCACCATTGAAACCAAGCTCAGGCAAACCGAAATGACCATAGATAAAACCATAATCGAAAAAGATATTGGCACCGGCTTCAAACAAAGTACCGATCATTAAGTAACGGCTGTTGTTGGTGCCAACTAAAAATGCATTGCCCATCTGGAACAGGTACAAAAATGGCAAACCCCAAACCCGGATGAGCAAAAAGGAAACTGCTTTTGTTTCAACTCCCTGGGTACGTAAAGCAAAATTAAAAATAGAAGGAGCCAGTAAATAGGTGAGGAGGATACCCAATGCAGCAAAGACCAGTGCAATGCGGATGCCCTGTGAAAAGATCTTGCCGATTTCTTCGAGGCGGTTTTCACCTGCCCGGCGTGCAATGAGCGATTGAATGGCATTGTTGAGTCCGTTGCCAATTACTGCAACAATCAAAAAGTAAACACCTGTGATGCCGGCAGTTCCTAAAGCCGCTTCGCCCAAGCCACTGAGGAAATAATTATTGGCCGTGAAATTAAGAAAGGGCACCAGCAGCGATAAGCTGATGGGCAGTGAAATGGAAAGGATTTGACGGTTGGTTATATCCAGTCGCAGGTCGTTCTTCGGTAAGGCAGTCTCCAAGCTCAGTTCTTTTTTGCGAATTTAACTAAAGGATGGATAGAAACGTTGATGACACTGATTTTAGCAGATGGTGACGGATTAAGAATCAGTGAGAATCCGTCGCATCCGTGTCATCTGCGTTTCTATCAGCATAAAAACTGGCACGATTCTTCAACCCAGATTTTGCAGTTGGCTGCAAAATCTGCCCGAAGGGCCGACGAAACGAAGTTTGTCGGGGTTAACCCTGACAAAAATTGGTCAAAAAACACCAATTTTTTTGTCACTGCTTCGCAGAAATTTTGCCACTGCAAAATTTGGGTTCAAGAGTAAGCCGTATTATTGGTATTATTGCAGCGTTCATAAACAGAAAATTTGCTTCATCCTTCTATACATATTGTTGACGAAAACATTGATTCAAGGGAATCGACCAATGCCTTCCTGCTGGTGCAATCGGGAGAGGGCTTTATTGGCTTTGCTGCCTTTCAGCCAAAAGAAAAGCTGGTGTATGGCTGGCTTGTATTTAAAATGGATGAGCAGCGTTCTACTTTTTTAATAGAAGAAAAGCTGAAAGAAATTACTGAAGCATATCCCTGGGTGGGCAAACATTATGAAAAGGTTATTTTAGTACAGCTCACTTCAAAGAACATTCTTATTCCTGCCATCCTGAATAAAGAAGAAAACAAAGAGAATTTATTTGAACTGGTTTACGGCAAACGGAAAGATGATATTTATGTAAAGGATTTTGTATTGCAGCAAAACTTAGTGAATCATTATACAGTTGAAGGAACATTGGGTGTGGTGCTGAACCAGCGGTTCCCGAAAGGGCAGTGGTGGCATGTGCAATCTTTGTTGCTGAAGAAACAGGCGGCTGGAGATATCACTATTACAGCAACCATCTGGTTCAATGAACTGCAGTTAACAGTTGAAAAGAACGGACGCTGGTTGTTGCTGCAATCGTACAGGTATCATACACCTGAAGATGTATTGTATTATATCTTAAATGCAATGGAGCAGCTGGGTCTTTCACAGGAAGAAACAACAGTTTATGTGCAGGGCATGATCGATCAGCGCTCTGCTTTGTATGATGTGCTCTACAATTATATTTTAAACCTGCAGTTGAAGAATGAACTGGAGTTTCAGTTTCCTGAAACAACTGAAGAGCAACCGATCCATTTATCAGCTTCACTCGATCAGATTCTTACATGCGTATTATAAGCGGAAAATTTGGTGGCCGTACTTTTCAGCCACCGGCCAATATGCCTCATACAAGACCCACTACAGATATTGCAAAAGGTGGTCTCTTCAATGTAATTCAAAACAATTTAGACATTGCCGGTTTAAAAACACTGGATCTGTTTGGCGGAACGGGCAGCATCAGTTATGAACTGGCGAGCCGTGGTGCAACCGATCAAACCATTGTTGAAAAAGATCCTGCCATGGCCAACTTCATTCAGCAAACTGGAGAAAAGCTGGGTGTAAAGTTGAGAGTGGTGAAGATGGAAGTATTTAAATACATGGATCAATGCGGCGAACAGTTTGATTTTATTTTTGCAGGTCCGCCTTATGCATTGGGGCCGATTGATGATATTCCCAAAAAAGTGTTTGAAAAAAACTTACTCACTGAAGGCGGATGGTTTGTACTGGAACATACACCCCGTAATAATTATCAGAAGTTTCCTTTTTTCCGTGCCGAACGGAAGTATGGCACCACCATCTTTTCTATCTTCGTGAATAAACCCAAAGAAGAATGACGAAGAAGGAGGCAAGAAAGTATTTTAAAGAAAAGCGTTCAGGCCTTACTGTGGGAGATAAAAACCGTTTTGATGATTTAATTCTCATTCACTTTCAGCAACTGCCTTTGCCCGACCTGTTTTATGTGCATACCTACTTAGCCATTAAGGAAAACAACGAAATAGAAACCGATCATTTACTGCACTATCTTGAATTCAGAAATCCTGAACTGAAAATTGTGATCCCTAAAATGGATCATGAAAAAAATGAATTGCTGCATATTGAATACAATGAACTGGTGGATGTGATGAAGAACGAATGGGGTATTCATGAACCGGTAAATGGTAACCTGGTAAGTGAGTCAGAAATTGATCTCATCTTTGTTCCCCTGCTTGCGTTTGATGAAACAGGTAACAGGGTTGGTTATGGCAAAGGTTTTTATGATAAGTTCTTAACGAAATGCCGACCAGATGCCATTAAAG
>JBEBHT010000437.1:0-3430 GCA_040081135.1 Lacibacter sp.
CTGTCCTTGCAGTTGCTTTCCAGTTGAGCTTACGTACATCATCGCCCTGCACATACTCTTTCACCTGCTCAAACTCCATACTGTGACCAATCTTGCGCATCCGTCTGTTACCTGCATCTTTGGTTTGTGCAGCTTCTGCATGCAGTTGATATTTGCGGATCTGCATAAACGATGGATACACGGGCACCATCTCTTCTTCATCACCTGTAAACCTCCGCTCAATTAAACCAAGCAATGACTGCAGGTACACATTTACTTTTCCGAAATGATATTCGCCTCTTTCAATAGGGCGCAGTTTATACCTGAACTCTTTTTCCTGTCCGGGTTTTAATAATTGTTTTATGGAAAATCTACGTAACTGAAACTGCGGCGGCAGTTCATCAACAATTTCTGTTTTTACAGTAAACGGGTAGTTATTCTGCACCGTAATCATTACCGGGTTTTCATCTCCATTACTCAAGCGTTCAGGTAAGTAACGTTCTATAAGAGGTTTACGGTTTAATGCAAAGAGGAAAAACAGATCGGCAGTAAAAGCTGCCATCAAAATAAAAAAGATGAGCTTGGCTGCCAGTTCCATTGCAGGAAAAAAGAAGGCGGTTAAAAAAAGCAGCACGCAGATTCCCAGCAATACAAAAAAACGATTGCTGATGTACATGGTCTTCAGAACAAACTGAGCCAGTACATACAATAAGCCGCCGCAAAGTAATAACAGCCAAAACATATTATCTCGGTACTTCTAATGATTTAATGATACGATCAATCAGCTCATCGGCTGTAATGCCTTCCATTTCTTTTTCAGGAGTTAAGATGATGCGGTGACGCAGTACATGCGGTGCCACTTCAATAATATCTTCAGGCGTAATAAAATCCCGTCCACGCATGGCTGCAAATGCTTTTGAAGCTTTTACAATGGCTAAAGATGCTCTTGGTGATGCTCCTAAAAAGAGTGATGGATTATTTCTTGTTTCGTTTACAATTTTTGCAATGAATTCCAGCAGCTTTGGTTCAACAACAATTTGCCGGATGGTTTCACGGTATTGAGCAATTTCACTGGAGGAAAGCACTTTCACAATTTCATTGAGCAAATGCCTGTTATCGGCCTGGTGCTGGTTGGTGAGAATAATTACTTCTTCTGCAAGAGTTGGATAACCCACTTCAATCTTAAACAGAAAACGATCGAGTTGTGCTTCAGGTAAACGATACGTTCCTTCCTGGTCAATGGGATTTTGTGTTGCGAGTACCATAAACGGAACACTCATGGGATAGGTTGTTCCATCAACAGTGATCTGTCTTTCTTCCATCACTTCAAACAAAGCTGATTGTGTTTTTGCAGGTGCACGGTTGATTTCATCAATCAAAACAATATTGCTGAACAGCGGTCCTTTCCTGAACTGGAAGCTGGCTTCTTTGGGATTGAACACGGATGTGCCCAGTACATCACTCGGCATGAGATCGGGTGTAAACTGAATGCGGGAAAAATCTGCATCAATCAGTTTGGCCATGAGTTTGGCCGATAATGTTTTTGCCACTCCCGGCACACCTTCAATAAGGATATGACCATCAGCCAGTATTCCTGCGATCATCAGTTCTACCATCTGCTCCTGCCCTACAATTACTTTACCTACTGCTTCACGAATGGTGCTGATGGCATTGTTGAGCTGAGTAAGATCGGTGCGTTGCTGAAAAAATTGATTGTCCATGAAGTTGATTATTTAAGAAAAATTTGCATGCGGTTATTTAATTCAAGAATCTGCTGATCGTTAATGTCAGCTGATTCCTGTAAGATACTGATGAATTGAAAAAAGTTTTTCACTTCTGTTTCTTCCACTCCCGTCTTTCTTGCCAGTGATGAAAAGAATTCTGCATTGAGCTGTGAAGTATTGAGATAATAATGTGTGCGGATATGTTCCATAAAATAAGTGATCATTTTATGGGCAATATTGTGATTGTCTTTTTTCTGCAGGTATAATCGTCCGATTGTTTCCACAAAAGAAATACTGGCATTTGTATTTTTTTGTTTCACCGGAACAGGCCGCTGTCTCCGTTTGCTGCCAAAAGCAATATAGAGCAGCATCAGTGCAACTGCAATGAGCAGTGCCCATTTCAGCATGGGATATTTCATAAACACTGCAAATGAAGAAAAGCTTTCGTTGGGGAAATTGCCTATCCGGTAATAATCATCCCAGTATATGGCATAACGGACGGCGGCTGTATAACTGAATGCTTTCTCAAGGTATTCTTTGTTATTCCTGCTGAGTAAAAAATAATTGCTGAAGGTTTGTGGATGCAGGTGAAAGAAAAAACGACCCTTGCCATATACTACTGAAATATAATTGGGATCACCACTTTCATTTAACCCAAGTATAGATGCGCCAATGCTATCAGTATGTACAAAATTTGCATCAAAGGGATAATAGAAAAATCCATAGCGCTGTTTACCCAACAGATTACTGTCATTTAACTGAACCGTTGAATAACGCATGGGACCTTTGGAAGAAACCTGGCTCTGGAACATACTGCTGAGCGAATAATACTGAACCTGCACACCCAGTGTATCGAGCAATGTTTCATCAATATATTCTGCTGCAATAAATAACTGATTGCCGTTGTCTACATACTGCAGCATTCCATTCAGATCTTTTTCACTCAGCAATACTTTTTTACTTACTACAACATATAAACTCCTTGTACCGCTGATATGATTGATCCAGTTATCATAAAAATTCTTGCTGAATGATTCTATACTGTTGCCTTTGTATTTTTCCCTCAGCATCTGGAAAGCAGTAAAGGTTCCAAATGGTTTTTTACTCCGCTTGGAATAACTATGTTTCATATCCGGGAGTTTTACTCCACTCTTCTTTCCGCAGGAAATCATTGCTGAAAGCAATACAAGCAGTAAACTGTATCGTAAAAGATTTCTCAACTCTGCTTCAGCTTTAAATGAAACTGATCGAATTCCTGTTTCACCGGTTTAAACACATCTTCTTCAATGGTGAAATCGCCATACCATGCATATTCATAATGCAGGGTAATACGTGCAAACTCATTTTTGAATTGTGGTTTGCCCAACTCCCGTACGTATTGATAATTCGTTTTGTCAGGGGATAGTTGCAGCCAGCCTTTATCAGACAACTTCGATAATGTTTGTAAATAGAGATAACGGATAGCGAGACGATGATTGCCGGTACGGATAGCTTCTTTTAACTGACGTTCAAGATATTCTTCATCTTCAATATGTTCTTCCTCCACCTGCAACGTTTTATTCCTTGTTGGCGCAGCAAATAATCCCCGTTCTGAAAGGAAGAGCCGGTAAATAATAAATAATACAACCCCAATGGCAATTACCCATAATAAAAATTGAAAGATGGGAAACACATCGCCTCTTGGTGCTGTGTCAACTGGCTCCATTTCCTGTTGATTCTTCAGGTAT